>CANFIN010000070.1 GCA_947447155.1 Bacteroidota bacterium
AATTATTCTTACTTGTTTTCCTATTCCAATGATTTTATTTAATATTACTTTACTAACAATTTATTCCGATCATGCATAAATCAATACTAGCTTTTTTATTTGTTTTCATAAGCACTGCTTTACAAGCACAAATTACCTTTGAAAAAGTAATTGATACGTTGGGAATGGGATTAGCAACTTGTGTTCAAGAAACGTTTGACGGAGGATATGTTTTAAGTGGAAGAGGAACAATTAGTGGTACTTTAATATTAAAACTAGATTCATTTGGTTCGATGGAATGGTATAAAATAATTGATGGCACTGGTCAAGGCGGTGGAGGATATATAGAACAGACACCAGACAGTGGGTTTATGGTTAATTCAGCTTGTGGTTCAACAGCTACATCAATTAAAGCCTCACTATTGCGACTCAATCCTTATGGAGACACGATATGGACAAAGGAATTTTCAGCCGGTATAGGATTAACTTACCCATGTGGAAGTAATAGCATGGCTTCGATAAACAGCGCCATTTACGGAATAACTGGTTTTTATAACCAAGCCTCACAAACGTCAGATATTTTTTTTCAATCCTATTTAAATAATGGTGTTTTACTTTCCAATAAAGTATACCCTACTCCATTTGGTTCCGATGCGAGAGGAATAAATAAAACATTTGATGGTAATTTCATTATTGTAGGAGAAATTGCAGTATCTACTACGTCTAGTGATATCTATATGATTAGAACCGATGCCTTCGGTGATACGATATGGACAAAAAGATACGATAAAGTAAATGTAGAAGTTGGACAAGCAGTAATTCAAACGACTGATAGTGGTTTTGCTATGGTTTCGGTACTTCAAGGTAGTACAAATTATGAGATTTATTTAATAAAAACCAATGGTAACGGAGACATCACTTGGACAAAAACCTATAATTTTAATTACCGTCCTGTGCCCACATCTCTTCAACAAACAGATGATGGAGGATATATAATTACGGGAGAATGTGAAAATATTAATTTTGAAAGAAGTGTTTTCCTAATAAGAACAAATGCCATGGGCGACACCCTATGGTCAAGACAATTTAAAGCAGGAGGGACGAGCTTTAATAACTCTTCCTCTTGTGTACGGCAAACAAAGGACAAGGGATATATCTTCTGTGGTGTTTCAACTATGGCGCCTGCTGGCCTATACATCGTTAAAACCGATAGTTTAGGAATGGTATATTCTACCACTGGTATTTCTGAAGTTAATAATCCATTTAGCCTTACCATATATCCTAACCCTAACAGTGGTGTGTTTACCCTGAATGCAAAAGGGATTTCAAAAAAGGGCGCTCCTTTTAAAATTTACAATGCCAATAATCAATGTGTTTATTCGGGTGATCTTTATAATAATTCCGAATGTTCTTTAGACCTTTCTTACTTACCCAGTGGTTTATATTTTATTGTGCTTTATACGGATAATAAAGTCTTCTCGAGGAAATTTATTATTGAGAAATAAATTTAAAACCCTGTTTGACTTTCATCGGGTTTAAAGGGCGAGTCTTGTTGGTGTAGTTTAATTGCTTTTTTCGATACATAATATCCAACAATCAACGATGCTAATGCACCTCCATAAATACCAAAGTTATCTCCATTAAAAATAAAGAAATCGTAGAGGCCATGTAAAACAGAAGCGGCTATCAAACCGATAGTACCAAATCCTCGTTTATCATAGAACTTTTGTATACCTAAAAAATATCCGATGATAACTGCAAAAAAGGCATGTGCTGGTACTGCGCTGAACATCCGAAGAAATGCGACGGACATACCACTTTGCATTACATACATGATATTCTCTGCAGTTGCAAATCCCATACTCACCATTACTGAATAGGTGATTCCATCAAACGGTTCATTGAAATGTTCCGAACGATAAGCGAATCGTCGTGTGAAAAAATATTTCGATCCTTCTTCCATCAAACCAATTCCAACAATACAAGCTATTAATCCTTCGAGGATATTAGTTGATGAAGATGATAGTCCTGTTTCTTTAAACATTAATTCCAGAATGATTGCAGGAATAATACTAGCTACTCCTAAAAAGAACGATTTAACAATTAACGACAGTGGCTCGTGATCGTATTTATCCTGCCAGAAAACATAATAAGCAATTGCTAAGCCTGGTGCGATAGCTAAACCTAAAAGCGTTAAATAATGATTCATTGTAAATCGGATTTTATTTTCTTGTTCATGTACCGATGTGCTTTATCCACTACAATTGCATAACTCTTTCCTTCGAAAAAAACATTTTCTTCTTGTTGGTGTTTATCATCAAGTGCTAAAGTAAATAGCCCATCGTCATCCATCGTTAAAGTAATTGCATACTTTAGCAAAATCTGTTTGAGCTTCGTGGTATTTCGCATGACTAAAAATAATAATTAATATAACATACAATCACCATGAAAAATATTTTTATCTCTGGTTTCTCCGGATTTATCGGAACGCATATTACTATTGAAGGTATTAGAAGAGGATATCATATTACAGGAACTACGCGTTCTCAAAAGAAAGAAGAAGAGGTTAAGAAAATAATTGCCAATACACTTGGTGAAGAAGCATTAAAATCGCTGACTGTTTTTCATTGCGAATTAAACTCACCTAACGGCTGGGCAGAGGCGATGAAAGGATGTGATGCTGTATTACATGTCGCTTCTCCTTTCCCGATGGGTTTACCCAAGCACGAAAATGATTTGATTCATCCTGCTCGCAATGGAGTAAAGCATGTATTTGAAGCAGCTTTACAAAATAAAATTTATCGTATTGTACAAACATCTTCTATTGCGGCAATCATGTACGGACATGAACCTGGCAAGACGCATTTTACAGAGGAAGATTTTACAAATATTACTGGTGCTATGATTTCGCCTTACACGAAAAGCAAAACGTTAGCGGAGCAAGATGTATGGAATTATGCAAAGCAACATTCTGAATTAAAAGTGAGTGTAATCAATCCTGGATTTGTATTAGGTCCGTTATTGAATAAAGAAATTAGTACCAGTGGCGATGTGATATTAAAATTGATGAAAGGAGAATTTCCTGGTGTGCCGAAATTAGGTTTCCCAATAGTAGATGTACGTGATGTAGCTGCGGCGCATTATAATGCATTAGAAAACGATTTAAGTATTGGACAACGTTATGCTGTAGTTTCTGAATCGTTCTGGTTTAAAGAAATTGCAATAGCTATTTTGGATACTTATCCCGAATATAACAAAAAAGTAAAAGCACGCGAATTACCAAATTGGTTTTTGAAAATTTTCTCTCTGTTTGATAAGCCAACACGCATGATCATTGATGAACTCGGATTTTGCGCAATCATCAGCAACGATAAATTAAAACGTGATTTAAAAATTCAACCTATCTCTGCTAAAGAAGCCATCCAAGCTACTGCAAAGTCGCTGGTTGATTTAAAACTTGTTTAAGTTTCTTACTCATCAAAAAAATTACCTTAAATATAATGTTGCTTGCATAGCAGCTTGAAGGCGATGAAGTTTATAGTGACGTGTGTTTTATACTACTACACTCACTTCACCGATTGTCTTCTGCAGGTGGTGCTTTTTCTTCTTCCTTCGGGATGCTCTTCCAATTAGGTTTTATGGCACAAAATATTTTAAATTTTGCATGGTTTGTTTTTATTTTTATATTTGTTAGTGTCAAGTAGTTATTTAAGTGTTTTTAGTGTTTTATAAATATTAATAATTTCAAAAACTTAATACGTATGAGCAACAACAAACAAGTGATGCAGCAATGCTGTGAATATTATAAAGAATATTCCTTGTCCGAAACGGGTATATATATAACTACTATCATTTCAGAAGACGGAAGTATTCGAGTTTCGGATAAATTCATAGCGGGCAAATAAATATTTGCCCGCACTCATTTTTTGAAAACTCTTAAAATAAAGATTATGTCAATAAAATACTTCTTAGTTTATATCTTAATTATTATTTCTATTAAATCTGCGACTGCGCAAAACTATACATTATTGGGTGACAAGTGTTTTGGTACATTCAATAGCGATTTACAAATGATAGTTAGAGTAAAAGATAATAGTCATTTAATAATAGCCGGGACAACGATAGCGAATGTAAGTGGGGATAAGACTGATCCTAAGTGTGATTCTCTTTCATTTTCAGATCGTGATATCTGGCTATTAGAAATTGACACTGCCTACAACATTTTATGGAACAAAAGTATAGGTGGAAGTCGGGCAGAAGTCGATCCATATTTTCAGATTAACACTACTACTAACAACATATTATTGACCTGCACATCGTCTTCCGACAGTTCTTGTGAGAAAACCGGCAATAATAAAGGTTACTCTTTTCCAGTATACGCTGATAACTACTGGGTGTGCCAACTAGACACAATTGGCAACCGTGTTAGCGATCAAACTTGGGGGACCTCCTCAACATTTGGATGTTTACAACCTCAAATCACACAACTGCAATCCGGCAATTTCATTATTGCTGGAATCAGCAGTTCCCCAATTGGCGGAGATAAAACTGTTTCCAACTATGGGCAACAGGATTATTGGCTAATAAAAACAGATAGTGAAGGGAATAAACTGTGGGATAATGTGTACGGTGGAAGTGGTATTGAAGTAGGAAATGTTAGTAATTATTATGACAAAGGCTTTATGGTACTTGCTGATAAAAACGATGATTTTATTTTGGCAGGATCAAGTAAAAGCCCTGTGAGCGGTGATATATCTGATAGCTGTCGCGGCAATTTTGATATTTGGATCATTAAAATTGATAGTGCAGGTCATAAAATTTGGGACAAACGCTACGGCGGTAGTTATATAGATTACTGTCACCATATTATAAATACTAATGATAATGGATATATAATCTGCGGTCAGGTGAGTTCGCCGCAAGGTGGCGATGTAAGCGACTCAACTAAAGGCGGAGTAGATTGTTGGGTGGTCAAATTGGATTCATTAGGAAACAAACAATGGGATAAACGCTATGGTGGTATAGGTGGCGCTAGCGCTACCTGGATAGAACAAGCACCAGGCGGAGGATATTGGGTGAGCGGCTATACACAAAGTACAGTGAGCTTTGATGTAACAGAGCCTCCCTACGGCTATCAAGATTTTTGGATTTTTAAAATTGATAGTGCCGGCAATAAATTATTTGATAAACGTTTTGGTGGTGCAGGTGGCAGCCTTGGTTGTGGCTTTGTAATTATGCCCGATAGCTCCATTTTTTTATATGGTGAAAGCAGTGGCGTAAGCGCAGTAAAAACCGATCCTGGTCATGGCAGTTTTGCTGATTTATGGATGGTGCATTTTAAATATACAGATTCACTTTCTACAGTTAGTGTAAATGAATTAGCAATAAATAACAGCTTCTCCATTTATCCCAACCCAGCAAAAGATTTCATCACTGTTAAGTCAGCCAACGAAAAAATAAAAACAATTTGTATCTATAATTTACTTGGCGAAACAATCCTTACGCAAAAAATAAACTTCACTAACAGTGCACAGATAGATTTGCAACCCTTTGCTAAAGGTTTTTATTTAGTAAAAATCGAAGGAGAAAAAAACACCATCACTAAACGAGTGGTAAAGAATTGAGTTAAAAATTCTGCTTTACAAAAAACGATCGAAATATCTTTCAATACAAAAATCAATAAAAAATCAACTATCATGCTAAAAAAATACTATTTACTCTATATATTATTAACTATTTCTATCACGCCAATGCATGCTCAATCCTTTATACTATACGGAGACCGATCATTTGGCACATTCGGTTCCGATATCAATATGATAGTGCGAGTAACAGATAATAGTAAATTAATAGTTGTTGGAAGAAACGGTGCCAATATTAGCGGTGACAAAACGGACCCTGTTTGTGATTCATTATCATTCGACGGTGATATTTGGATGCTAAAAATTGACACTTCCTACAATATTTTATGGGACAAAAGTATCGGTGGAAGTCATAACGAATTAGTTCCATGGGTTCAGATTGACACTACTAATAATAACATATTTTTATCATGCCTGTCTTTCTCTGACAGTTCCTGCGAAAAAACCGGTAATAACAAAGGCTACTCTAATGGACAACGTGCTAATAATTACTGGGTCTGTCGATTGGACTCGAACGGTAACCGATTAAACGATCAAACCTGGGGCACTTCCTCAATTACCGGCTGCAGTCAACCTCAAATTGCACAACTGCAATCGGGCAATTTCATTATTGCTGGAATCAGCAGTTCACCAATTGGCGGAGATAAAACTGTTTCCAACTATGGGCAACAGGATTATTGGATTATAAAAACGGATAGTTTGGGCAATAAACTGTGGGATAATGTGTACGGAGGAAGTGGCAATGAGCTTGGTAGAGATGGTGACTATTATCAAAAAAACTTCATGGTACTTCCCGATAAAAATGATGCATTTATCTTAGGGAGCACAACATATAGTCCAATAAGCGGAAATATTTCTGATTCCAGTCGTGGGCGTGTTGATATATGGATTATTAAAGTTGACAGTAACGGCAATAAAGTTTGGGACAAGCGGTTTGGAGGAACAGAATATGAACGTTTCGAACATATTATTCATACTAACGACAATGGATATATGCTATTAGGGCAAGTTAGTTCACCCCAAGGCGGAGATGTAACGGATTCGTCTAAAGGCTTGGGAGATTTTTGGTTGCTTAAGCTCGACAGCCTTGGCAATAAAATTTGGGATAAACGATATGGTGGTAGTGGCGATGACTTCGCTACTTGGATAGAGCAGGCGCCAGGTGGAGGATATTGGGTGAGCGGCGATACACGCAGTAATGTTAGCTTTGATGTAACAGAACCTCCCTACGGCTATGAAGATTTTTGGATTTTTAAAATTGATAGTGCCGGCAATAAATTATTTGATAAACGTTTTGGTGGTAGTGGCGGCAGCACTGGTTGTGGCTTTGTAATTATGCCCGATAGCTCCATTTTTTTATATGGTGAAAGCAGCGGCGTAAGCGCAGTAAAAACCGATCCTGGTCATAACAGTCTTGCTGATTTATGGATGGTGCATTTTAAATATACAGATTCACTTTCTACAGTTAGTGTAAATGAATTAGCAATAAATAACAGCTTCTCCATTTATCCCAACCCAGCAAAAGATTTCATCACTGTTAAGTCAACCAACGAAAAAATAAAAACAATTTATATCTATAATTTACTTGGTGAAACAATCCTTACGCAAAAAATTAACTTCAATAACAGTGCACAAATCGATTTGCAACCCTTTGCTAAAGGTTTTTATTTAGTAAAAATCGAAGGAGAAAAAAATACTATCACTAAACGAGTGGTAAAGAATTAAATAAGGTATAGTTAATAATAACATTCGTAATCTTCTGCAATGTCTGGGCTTTTAGTTTAACCTATAAAAAGTCAATTTCTCCCCTGACAAATTCATAAATAAAAAATATTTTTAAATGCATAAAGGCCATCATTAAAAGATGGCCTTTATTAAGCTTAAACTTTCTTGCAACATTAATCTCAGCCCTCTTTTTCCAACAGTAGTTTTAAAATATTGTTCTCTACGTATTGCATCTAGTTTACTTAAATAGTATTCGCAAAATACACATATAATAGATCGGCAATTCTCAATGCTCGAATCTAAATTCGCATTACTAAAAATCCGCGATTTAAAAATTCAACCTATCTCTGCTAAAGATGCCATACAAGCTACTGCAAAGTAGCTGGTTGATTTAAAACTTGTTTAAGTTGCTTGCTCATCAAAAAAATTACCTTTGCAAAAAATTTAAATGATGAGTTGTGAACTATGTGGTTCATCGGAGAACCTAACCCAATATGCTATTGCACCAGAAGGAGCTAAATCGATTACTGTTTGTGATAAGTGCAGCAAACAAATTGAGAAGAAAGAAGAGTTAGATGCTAATCACTGGAACTGCTTAAAAGACAGTATGTGGAGTGAGAATCCAAATGTGCAGGTTGTAGCATGGAGAATGTTGAATCGTTTGAAAAACGAAACGTGGGCAGCAGATGCAATTGATATGATGTATCTGGATGAAGACTTATTAGCATGGGCACAATCAACGAACGATCATTTAGAAAGTGATGGGAACGATATGCATCGCGATTGTAATGGAGCTATTTTATTAGCAGGTGATTCCGTAACGTTGATTAAATCGTTGGATGTAAAAGGATCATCGGTACAAGCTAAAATTGGAACTGCGGTTCGTAATATTAAATTAGTTCACGATAACACGGAACAGATAGAAGGAAAAATTGACGGACAACAGATTGTTATCCTGACAAAGTACGTAAAGAAATCGTAGCGTTACGCTTTTGCTGGTTTACGATTAACGTTTATGTTTGATAAACGGTAAATCATCATTTCCGAACGACTATATTTCAAGTTAAATGATAACAGCTGTTTCGCTTTTTTAATAATTGACTTTAGAACAATCATAATCGGTTAGTTTAGTCTTATTACTATTTATTAAGTAAATAAACTATAAACTATCTTTTTCATCAAGCTATTTTACCTGAACAAGCAAATTATATTGTTAAAAGGGGCAAATTGTAAGTTGTAATTAAAAAGGTCTAATAGCGAACATCTTGTTTTCTGTTCAACTATATTTTTTTCCTGTTTATCATCTATTTTGACATATTAAGACAATATTGTTTCCATTTCTTTTTAGTGTAAGATATCTTGAAAAAAATTCAATTACAAAAATTGGATTCCATTTAATTTGTAAAACATAATTAAAACACTGTTATATGAAAAAACTATCATTTGTAATTACATTATTAGCCTTTATGGCGTGTTCTAAAGAGGAGACAATTAGTCCTACAGAAATTAATAGCAAAATAAATTCAAATGCTGTTGCAACGGTTACTCCTAAAAAAGGATTTGGCTTAACTGAATCAGTTTATGGTAACACACAATTAAGAGCATTAAATTTATCTTGGTATTATAGCTGGGGATATAATACTTCTATATCAGCGCCAGTTGCTACATTTACTCCAATGGTATTTTCTTTAAATACACTTTCCAGTGTAACTCCAAAAACAACGATACTAGGATTTAATGAACCTGATAATTCATCACAATCAAATATGTCGGTTGCAACAGCAATTGCAAATTGGCCAACACTAGTTAGTAAGTCTACGCGAATAGGTTCACCTGCCACTGCTAGCAATCCGTTAACAACAGGAAGTTGGTTAACACAGTTTATGAATTCAACTCCGAAACCTAAAGTTGATTTCGTTTGTGTTCATTGGTATAAAGGATGCAATGTTGCGAAGTTTAAATCAGATATGACTGCTATAATTAATTTATATGGTAAACCAATATGGATTACTGAATTTGCTCCGCAAACAGTTTCATCTGCTCAAGCATCACCAACTAAATACACGCAAACTGAGGTAAATACTTTTTTAAATCAAGTTATACCTTGGATGGAAGCAAATCCGATGATTGAAAAATATGCTTATCATAATCCGAAATATGGTACATGTGCAACGTTTACGAGTACGGGTGCATTAACGGCAACGGGAATAACTTATAGAGACGCACACTAAAAAGGTAATTGAATATAAAAAAGAAGGACACATTAAAATGTGTCCTTCTTTTTTTATGGATACTTTTTTATGGATGAGCAGACATTACGAAGTTAACGTTATTCAACTCGAATACCGGATAGTCAAATGGATCAATGTATCCATCGCCGTTAAGATCTGTTGCTAAGTATCCACTTGCGAACGTAACGTTATCAAATTCAAATGATGGATAGTCAAATGGGTCTATGAACTCATCTTGATTAATATCACCAGTATACATTGCGAATATGCCTGATTCAACTTCAATCATATTATCACCGTAAGCTTGCGTAGCTGCCGTTGTAAAGTCGTATGATGTCGTTGCGCCAAACGTAACTGCTGCTGCAGACCATGTTTGAAGTGTGTTTCTATGTTTGATTACAATGTAATAGCTATTCCCTACTACTGATCCGGGTAAGGTTAACGAAACTGTACCGTCTGTTAACATTACACCACTTACAGTTGCTACGATTGTTGCTCCCGTAGCCGCGTCACGCAATTCAACTGTGATAGTATCTACTTCATTCGTGCTTGTACTAATTCCTTGATTTGATAATACACCTGTCATTAATCCGCTTCCTGCATAATACCCTTGAATATATGCTTTCAAATTCAATGTAGCGTTAGTTAATACAGTGAAACTTCCCGATGATGTTCCACTACAAGAACCATTAATTACTGTGACACTTCCTGAAGTTGCGCCTGATGGCACATTCGCTGTGATTTGACCATCGTTATCTACAGTAAATGATGTAGCTGCTGTTCCATTAAATTGTACAGCTGTTACTCCTGTAAATCCTGAACCTGTAATAACTACAGTAGCACCTATCGAACCTGATGTTGGACTTACTCCACTAACACTTACATTAACTACTGTTAACTGCAACTGATAATCCTGACAATTTGAATTATAATTATAAGTACCTGATTGCGTATATACAGATCCGTTAGCAGACCATGCATATGATCCACAAGAAGTAGTTGTTGTTACAATTGTAGCTGCTGCTGAGCCTGTAACATCCCATGAACATGTTGTAGTATTAAAATTCGCAGACTCATAACATGCAAGCGATGGCATTGATGGTTGTGTTCCTGTTACATCCCAGTTGCAAGTTGTAGTGTTGAAGTTTGCAGTTTCATAACAAGCTAATCCAGTTGGAGCAGATGGTTGTGATCCTGTAACATCCCAAACACAAGTTGAAGTATTGAAGTTCGCAGTTTCATAACAAGCTAATCCAG
>CANFIN010000071.1 GCA_947447155.1 Bacteroidota bacterium
AATGTAGCCGTTCCAGCCTTAACCTGATCGTATTTAGAATTTGCAGATATCAAACAAGACATAAACTGAGCTAAGGCCCTTGTCATAGCTTGTGTTGTAATAGAATCGCTACCAAAAGCCTTTTTAAATAACGCAGGGTAATATGTCGACCTGCGAAGCTTAACCAAGACGTTAAGTAAACTTTCATTCATCTCAACCGGATTTGTAATTGGCCCGATAGGCTGCATATCAATATGTGAAGAACCACCATCCCAGAAAAAATTTGAATGCCAGGCTAAATTAAAGAGCGGAGGTGCGTTTCGCGTCCCTTCCAAATCATTAATGCCATGACTAAGCTTATGATCTAAATGTGCAAAAGCTGCAAATTGTTGATGACAACTGCCACATGATATGGTACTATCTATCGATAAGATTGGATCATAGAATAATTTCTTACCCAAACTAAATCCGTAATACGTAACAGGATTGTTTACCAATTGTCCGGAAGTGGGAGGAAACCCATCAGGCTGATAAAACAACGGTTTTGTTACAGGCGGTTCTACATCAGGCACACAAGCTTGTATTATCACAATAAATGACAACAGTAAAAACAATTTATATTTAAGATCTACTTTCATTTATAATAAATCCTGCGAAAATACTATCTACATCCGCAGGATCAACTTTGTTTTTATAAAGGGTCGTTATGAATATGATCAAATGAGAACATATCCGCATAATTGTTTGCAACATTCGAAGACGAAATACCAACGCCCATTATTGTTGAAGAATTCGCGATTGAAATATTGTTTGGATTTTTGAATATTTCCAATACGTCAGTTAAGATGTGGATCTCGGCCTCACGTTTTCCTCCATCAACAATCAATACCGAAGGTGTAAAATCAATTGAAACTGTTCTTAGAGCGCTATAAGCTCCAGAAAATCCACCAATATGATAAACAAAAGAGTTATTAGATGATGCTGAGGATTGTCCTTCTAATTTCATAAAAATATAGCCATTCCAACTCCAGAACATTCCGTTTACAGGATCTAATGCACCTGTTTGCGAACCAGAAACATTACGCGCACTATCAACACCAATCATATATTCAATTCCTGTATACTTTCCACCAGGGATATTAGATAACTCGGCTATTAATGAGTTAGTATCATTCGCATCAATTAAAAAATAAGAATTAGGTACTTCATACTTAGTACCATCATCTTTTATTAACTTAACGTTGGATACATAATACTTGAAATTAGTAACCGAGAATGTTTCGCCAGCAGCATTTACATAATTAGTAGCTCCAGTTGGGTCTAAGAAAACACTTCCTGCAATATTTTCAAAATTAAGTCCAACAGTCCCTGAATTGTAAGTTGTTGTTCCATTGTTAGATGGCGGAGTTGTTTCATCATCATTACATGAAACAATAGAGATTGCGACAAATGCAATCATTAACATATTTATAAATTTATTTTTCATTTAATTGTTTTTTTTGATTTTGATTTTGATTTAATTTTCAAATTTGTAAATAGATAGCAACTCTAACCTTGGAGGTTGAAAATTATTACTCAAGAAACCAATACTCAATGAAACTATTTTAATATGATTGATTTTTTGGATAAAAAAGAAAAAAAATGTTAATCCTTCCAACAAATTTGAGTCAGAAACAAATTCAACCTTTTGTTCAATAACAGAATTTGAAGACTCTCGCTTTTCTTCTTGCTTTAATTGCTTGGTTAAATGACAATATCCTTTACAACAATTATTTTTAAGCTCCTTCTTTTCGCAAAGATTATTAGCAATATAATTTCGATTAATAAAAAAATCTACCAACAATAATGTTTTACTAGCACTCGATAAAAAAACCAAGAGTGCTAGAACAATCAAAATATTGTTTTTAAACATTTGCATAATTAAGTTTCACAAATATAAATTTTTAACAAAAGTACAAACACAATGTTTTACATAATTAGAAATCCTGACATAAATCAAACAATTCTAGTATTTCTTTACAAAGGAAAACATGTCTTTGTAGTTATCTGCAATAATTGGAGGAAGATGACCAGGCATCGTTACATTAGGAATATCCGCAATACTTAAATCACTCGGATTTTTAAAGAACTCCTGAACGTCAGCTTTAATTTGAATTTTCGTACATAACGACTTATTTACCTCTATCGACTGGCCATTAAAGTACACTGTTGACCACCTTAATGAATTGGTTCCATCATAATCATGATAACCACTAATATGATATTGGAATAAACTATCCGTTCCTGCCAACGGACAAAGCCCTTCCATTTTTACAAAAATATAACCTGTTGACCAGCTCCAAACCATTCCATTACTCGGATCAAGCGCTCCACCTTGTACACCTTTGGAAAGAGTAGTACTGTCTACACCAATCATGAATTCAATCCCGATGTATTTGCCCGCTGCTACATTTATTAAATTATTGGAAAAAGAAAGAGGCTTTTCAGCATCTATCAGCCAATAAGTATCTGGCAAGTAATATCGAGAACTATCTGGTTTAATTAATCGAATATTAGAAATATAATATTTGAAAACATTTACAGAATATAGCTCGCCATTAGAATTTACATAATTTGTATTTCCTGTAATATCTAAACTGGAGGTATCTACTCTATTTAAAAACTCCACGTTAAGCGCTCCTGGCAAAATAGAATTACCATTTGAATCACTCATATCATCTTTGCCGCATCCAGCAATTAGAATAACTAACAACAAATTAATAAGACGTTTTAAATAATTCTTCATTTTATGTTTTCAGTTTAACGGATTAAAGTTAGGGTACTTCTTTTTCTAATACTATCATTTCCTGAAAATTTATAACTGCTGGTATATCCGTAAATACCAATAGGAGAAGGATAACCTTCTTCATTACCATCCCATCCTTTATTCAAATCATAAGTTTCAAAAACTACTTGTCCCATACGATTAAAAACAATTAGGTGATATTCGGTAACATCAAGTCCATAACCTTTGAAAACATCATTAACCCCATCTTCATCTGGAGAAAATGCAGAAGGAAACCAAACTGAATAACCACAGCCCACGATAATCTCTGCTGAATCAGAAGCCTTACAGCCAGCAGAATTTTCAACTAATACAGAGTAATAGCCGGAATCTGTTGCAATAATATACGATGACGTATCGCCTGTATTCCAAAGATACTTTTCAAAAGTACCTGCATCGAGTTTTACCGCATCACCAGGGCAAATCTTTATTGAACCACCTATATTAACTTTAGGATTTGCATTTACTCCAAAACCAATTGTAAAGGGCACTGTTGCATCGCAAACTGCTGCTGAACCAATTATTGTTACATAATATTGGCCAGGCAGCAAGCTATCGATACTTAATCCAGAACCTCCCGAAGGCAACCATTTAATAATTGGATTACTTACCAAACTAACAGCTGCTGTTGCTGTGCCGTTTGAATCATTAATACAAGTTACATCCGTTGTTGTAACAACTAAATCAGGAATGATTATTTGTTTATTAATTGTTCTGGTTCCAATGCATGGATAAGTAATTGTAAGCACAACAAAATAACTTCCGGGCCCTGAAAAATCATGAGAAACAGAAATTCCTGTGGCTGTATTATTTGATGAGTTCAAATCATTAAAATCCCATGCATACTGTGCCGGGCAATCCGATGAGCTGGCAATAAAATCGACAGTACCAGTACCAAGACAATTAAATATAAAATCATAAATAGGATCTTGAATTTCACCAATAAAAAACTGGTCAATAGCAATACCATCAAAGCTATTGCAAGATGTTCCGGAGCCAAAAGTAAATCGAAATTTAACAGAAGAATTTCCAGCAAGAAAACCTAAACAATGCGAAGCCTCCAACCAATGTCCACTTCCATTTCCACCTAAACAACCACCGGCACTATTCTGCAAAGTACCTGACCAACCGTTTGAAGGAGACGCCAGTCCGCTAATATTTGTAATAGCTGAACTGTTAAACCAGTTTTTATTATAGCAATCAACAGGTTCATTGGCACTTCCTAAATTAGACCATGTAAGACCATTATTAATGGAGAATTGTAAATTACCACCGTCGTATTGTCTTTCTGTATCCCAGTAAATTGAAAATTTAATAATAGGATTTACTATTGATGTAAAATCGAAACACGGGCTTTCTAGATAAGATTTCTCGCCCCCATTATATGAATTCCCTGACAAATTACCAATTATCCAGCATTTGCTCCCCGCTGCAGCAGCATTAATATAAAGCTTGTTCGGTGTACCCCACGCCCAATCATTGTTTACACCGCCACTTGACCAATTACCATTCGAGGATTCAAAGCTTTCTGAATAGGGGAAAACATTAATGCATTGAGAATAAACTTTAGCAGATAGAATTATCAAAGCGGTCAATAGCCCCACTGCTTTTAAATTAACACCAATGCCCTTTATATTCATTGCTCAAATTTACAATATTCTCTGATGTTATCTTAAATATTAAAATCATCATAAGTTTTTTTTACAATACTATGAAAATCAGATTAAGTGTTTATTTTTACACGAAACCTAAAAACACTTTCTATGAGAAAATTTCTACAAATTCTAATAGTAATTACCACACAAGCTTTATGCTTTCAAGGAGCAATGGCACAGAGATATTTGTCGCCAATATTCCCATCTGCATCGGTTACTCCTGATGTCATTTATGCTAACAATATTCAAGTTTTAACAGGATCACCCGTTGCTGTCGACTTAAAAACAGACATCTACCAACCTGCTGGTGCTGTTGATCCACTATCACAGCGACCACTTGTAATTATTTTACATACAGGTAGTTTTTTACCTCCTGTAATAAATGGGTCGCCTAATGGTGGCAAGAGAGATAGTAATATCGTATATACTTGTAATGAACTTGCAAGAAGAGGGTATGTAGTTGCTGCAGTTGCTTATCGTTTGGGCTGGAATCCGGCTGCAACAGGGGCTACAGGACAAGATATCAGAACAGGTACTTTACTGCAAGCTGTTTATCGTGCTATGCAGGATGCGAGAGCAAGTGTTCGTTTTTTCAAAGCTAATGCTTCGACTTACGGCATCGATACAAATAAAATAATTATGGGTGGATATGGAAGCGGTGGATACGTTGCTTTAGCGTGTGGTTCTGTTGACAAAACTCAAGAGATTAATTTACCTAAATTCTTAGCTCAAACAACCAATGCTTCTTATGGATTCGTTGCAGGTCAGAGCTATGTTAATCAAGCATTAATTGGCGACTTTGAAGGATTCGGTGGAATTCCTCAGTTAAACAACCCCAATAATAATCCTGGTTATTCTTCAAAAGTAAACTTTGTCGTTAATATAGGTGGCGCTTTAGGAGACTCCTCTTGGCTAGAAGCTGGGGATCCTCCAACGGTATCTTTTCATGTTGTAAGTGATCCATTTGCTCCTTATGGAAACGGTGCTGTAATCGTTCCTACTACTGGAGATTTTGTTGTTGATGTATCTGGAAGTTCTGTTGTTGCTCAGTTGGCACAAGCATTAGGAAATAATAATTGTATGGTAAATGCTAATTTCAATGACCCATTATCAACTTATGCTGCATCAGTAAATGGAGGAATTGAAGGAATGTATCCATTCTTTACAGCAACAAATCCACAATCAGGACCATGGGATTGGTATGATTCAACAACGACGGTTGCGGTAGCTCAATTTTTAGGCTACCCTGCAGCTCAAGGAACAGCAGTTTATCAAAATGCTTTATTGACAAATCCTGATATGTCGAAAGCAAAAGCGACGGCTTATATTGATACAATTATGGGCTATGCTAATCCGCGTATCGTTACTTGTTTAAATCTAACAACAGGTATTAACTACATAGAGAACTTGTCTTCTAATGTTCGCGTTAGCCCAAATCCAGCTCAATCATCAAGTACAATTTATGCAGATGCATTAGCAGGTGATATCAGAAATGTAAAAGTTTACGACATCGTTGGTAATTTAATTATTAATATAGAAGGAATTAACAATCGTCAATTTACAATTGAAAGAAATAAATTAGATGCAGGAATCTATATTATCAAAACAACTTTTGATAAGGGAGAAGCTTCTGGAAAATTAATTTTCAATTAATCCAATAAAACTATTTAGTCAGAGCCGTTACTTTGTAACGGCTCTTTTTTTATGCTTCCATAGATTCTAGATGTAGTCATTTAGAATTTAATTATACTTAGCGCTACACTTCAATTACTGATTTATTTTTTTCATTTTTGCGATATGAAAAAGCGATTGAGTGTTTTGATAGTTTTATGCTTTGCAACTATGATTGGCAATGCTCAAATAAACACTACACAATTTGGATTTTGCTATCGACCAATTTTTTCCAGTAGCTACTTCAGAACAGGCCCGAAAGATTTTGAAAACAATACTATTTCTTACAACTTAGCTCAACATTCGGGATATAGTACTGGTGTTTTAGTACGCAGAGGTCTTACAAAAAAATTTACCATTGAATCGGGGATTCTTTATGTAAAAAGAAATTATGATTTAACATTAATTGACACCACATTTATATCGAAAAGTGATTTTTCAATTATTGGATATGAGATACCTTTAAGCGCCTTGATTTATATTCAACTCGATCAAAAAATTTGGATGAGTGCTGCAATGGGTGGATCCATCGATATATTTCCGTCTGATGTTTTTACCTACGAACCCACTTTTATGCTACAATATTCTGCAAGGAAAAACAAAATCAATGCAGGTGTTTTAGCTAACATTGGTTGGGAATATCGAAATGGTAAAAAAGGCACCTACTATATTGGCGCAAGCTACCATCGATCATTATCATCTATTTATAATACACTGGTTGAATACTATCCACAACGTGACTTCACAAAACTTCCTACTTCTACTGGAAAAACAGCTTTGCAAGGTGATTATTTATCGATTGATTTTCGTTTTTACTTTCATGAAAATCCAGATCGAAAATCTAAAAAGAATTAACTAAAAATAAAATGCAGTTGCGTCAATGCTTCCATTGTTTTTAATACGTATGGCGGGCATAGGTACTTTAATAAACCCAAACGCTTCCTTTAAAAAATTAATTGCTTTACTATTTGACTTTATTTTTGTGATATCAATATCAGGCGAAAGAATAAAACAATTCCTTCTTTCAAATTGCGGTATTACATAACCGTTATAAGTTATTCGATTTTTTACTGCTCCAGTCATTCCACTAGCATTATACCCAACAGCAAGATTTAGCCATTCAGGGAATTTTTTATTCTGCAAAATCAAACCCTTTAAATTAAAGGAAAGCCAATAGGTTTGGCCATTATAATCTTTAAATACTCTTTGCACTTTGTTCTCACCTAAGAGCGATGGGTTATAAGCCGGGTATTCAGTTATATGATAAGACATTTTGTATTTTATTAATTGGTTCCTCCATCCTATTTGTTGGGTATAATACAATCCTGCACCAATTGTATTTGCAGCTAAATCGCCAGCAGAAAACCCCCACTGACTACTAAAACCATCGAACATTTCTATTGTAAATTGAAAACCGAATCCAGTTAGTGCTCCTAAAAGTGCCGCTTTATTGTTTTCATAACCAGCATAAGTATACAAATCACCTGTCCATTTAGAAAGGTAATAGGCTGTGCCTATATGTCCAAGCTTATCTTGCTTTTGCCACTCTCTATTATCATTAAAAAAATGGAAAGATGATTGCGGATAATCTTTATACCATAGCTGATACAGGCCAGTCATGCCTCCTGTAAACGCAACAGCACTGCTAGTCCATATTAGTTTTTTTCTTTTGTTAAAACTTATTGAATCTTGCTGCGCAAACGAATTGGTAAAATAAAAGGAAAGCATCATAAAAAATATGATGCTTTTCATTTTAATCACTTTTCGTATATACATCCCGTTAGTTGAATAATGTTGCCTTTGCAGCATTCAATATAGCGAAGGCGGCTTCACGCGAACTAGATTCAGCGTATGTACGCAATACAGGCTCTGTTCCAGATGCACGAATCATTAACCAATCGCCGTTTTCGAAGAAATATTTAAATCCATCCAAGTCTTCAGTTCTTACAATCTTATATTCTCCAAAGGAGGTATAGTTTGAAGCTAAACAGTTTTTAAGAATTGATTGTTTTAATTCTTCTTTTAAATGCAAGTCATTTCTTTCAAATGAAAAAGGTCCAACAATTTCATAAACTTCATTGATTAAATCATTCAATGTTTTTCCACTTTTCGCCATGAACTCCCATAATGTTAAACCCATCCAAATACCATCACGTTCAGGGATATGCCCTTTTATTGCAATTCCACCTGATTCCTCACCACCTAGTAATACATCCTCTTTTATCATTATTTCAGCGATGTATTTAAATCCGATTTTTACAGTTTCCATTTCGATGCCGTAATGAGCACACAACTTAGCAACCTTAGGTGTTGTAGAAAATGCCGTTACCACTTTACCTCGCATTCCTTTGTATTTATATAAGTAATGAATCAACAATAAAATAATATGGTGAGAATCGACGAAGTTTCCTTGTGAATCGTAAAAACCAATACGATCTGCATCACCATCTGTCACTAAACCTGAATCGATATTTTTTGCATTCTTAATCAAATCTGAAAACTCAGTTAAATTTTTGTGGATTGGTTCAGGTGCCTGGCCCATAAAGGAAGGGTTATAATCACAATGTAATTTGGTAATATCTGGCAACATGCGCTTAATCACATTTTGACCAGCACCATACATTGCATCATAAGCTAAATGAAGTCCGCTATTTTTAATAAGATTTATATCGAAGTTCGCTTCAACATGATCACAATACATAGTTTCTAAATCGATATAGGAAAGCAATCCATCTGTTTGTATTTTCTCTAAATCGATTTTTGAATAATCGATACTACATTTATCTGGAATTAACTCTTCAATTTCTGCAACATGACTTGGCAATAACGGACCTCCAAAAGATCCTTTCAATTTAAAGCCATTATACTCTGGAGGATTATGACTTGCAGTTATTATAATACCTAAATCTTTATTTTCTTTAATAGTACCTAATGAAACCATAGGTGTAGAAACAAAGCCTTTCGACATAGTTACAATTACTCCTTTAGAGCACATTACTTTCGCAATTGTATTACAAAATAATTCTCCTGCAAAGCGACAATCATGTCCGAGAATTATACCCGGATTGTTTTTTTGTTTTAGCAACCACAATGCAGTACCTTCTGCTACACGAGCTACATTTTCTACAGTAAATTCTTCTGCAATAATTGCTCTCCAACCATCAGTTCCAAATTTTATTTTCGACATGAGTTTAATTTTTTAATAATGTTCTACAAAATTATTAAGGTTATTCCATTTATGAGTATACAATCCCTTTTGATATTTTATTGCTTTTTCAACAGGTATAACATCGGAATTGATTTTTGTTATTAAATATAAATAATTCTTACTACGAAGAAAATCCAGCCATTGCACGCCTTGAACATTAAAATCCCAGTTAACTAAGTTATCCATCCAAAGAGTATCGATAACTTTATTATCAATATCAACTGACATCCATAGTGGTGTTGAGTTCACCACATCATTTTTTTTCTGCCATATTTCGGCAAAAGTAATTGAAGTTATTTTCCAATCTCCATTACTTAATTTTACCTCTGCATCATTACCTGATAAATTATATAACACCTCAAGATTTTGATGGAAGTAATTAGTCAATGCTAAAATAAAATCACTTGATGCTTTTGCCTTTGAACCTGACATTTTATCTGACTGCGTTATTGAGGTTTCAACATATTTCGACTCAACTGTATCATGAACAAGAGGATCAAAATTAAATTTATTTAATCCTATAAAACTCTCTTTAATCAATTTAGAGTCTGTAACATTATCAATGACCTTTTCTCCAAATTGTAAAATCTGATAATTGTATTTTTTCTTGCTCAGATAATTATTTAGGTTTAGGTAACAATCTCCATTGGCATTAATTCGTGGACTAGCCGTAGCAATAATATTCTTCAATGGTTCATACTCAACATAACCAAAAAGAATTGACTCGCCATTCGGCAACCTGCTTGAAAACATAAAGCCTTGGGTTAGACTAAACAATTTCCTCTTTTCAAAATACCAAACTTCATAAACGTACATCATTTTCTGATCAACAAAATTTAATGATGCATTTTTCTCAATTTCTTTAAGCGAATTAAACGAAATTGCAACTTCTTTTTTATGTGAATCCCATAATTGAATTTTACCATCTTTAATTGCATCGTAAGTAATCTGCATCAAGTCGTGAACAATATCAACACCTAAAGTATCGTCCTGCTCTTCAGATTTAACACGCAAAATAACTGGTGTTTGAGAAAAGGCAAATTTCGAAATACAACTAAAAAAAAGTAATAGAAAAAATTTCAATCGCATAATATTATTTTTTTGTTTTATTCCATGTTTTATAAACCTCTTGCTGACGCGGTCTGTTTTCAGGAATACTTCGTAATGGTTCACATTCTTTCAAAGTTGCATGCAATTCAGATGGCAACTGTTGGTATAAAGC
>CANFIN010000072.1 GCA_947447155.1 Bacteroidota bacterium
CCTCTATAACAAGCCGCTTAAAATCTAAGAAATCAATACTTCAACACCCTTATTTTCAAGGATCTATTCCTTTTCTTAATCAGGGGTTATTAACTAATTCTCCTTCTCCGTTTCAACATCTGTTTTATAGTAATCAGCTACTTAACCCCCCTTTTTAACACACAAATGTTGATAAATACAATTTTATTAATATTTTTGCAACGAAATCTCAAACAAACTAAAACCCATCCAAAATGTTTGAACAATTAAAAAACAAAGGTGTAATTACCCGTCCTGCTGATGCAGCTGGAAATGGCGCAATCAATATTATTGGTGCAGGAACCATTATCGAAGGTGAAGTTAAATCTAATGGAGACATCCGTGTTGATGGAACTATAAAAGGTTCTGTTACTTCCAAATCTAAAGTAGTAATAGGCGCTACTGGAAGCGTTGAAGGCGATGTAACTTGCCAAAATGCAGATATTTCTGGATCGGTTATAGGAAAAACAACTGTTAATGAGATGCTTTTCTTAAAAGCTAGCTCTCGCATAAACGGAGATATTCAAACTGGTAAACTAGTAGTTGAGGTTGGAGCATCTTTCACAGGAAACTGTAGCATGGGACCATTAATTAAAGACATTAAAAACGCAGATCGACCTGCACAAAAGCTTGCAGAAAAAACAGCTTAATAATTGGGCAAAGTACTCCGCCATGGGTTTACAGATGGGACTAATCATCTTTCTGTTGACATGGTTAGGAATAAAACTCGATTTTTGGCTTCATCTGAAGTTTCCAATTTTCACGATGCTATTAGCAATGTTCTCTGCTTTTGCAGCAATCTATTATTTCATAAAAGACTTTCTACCTAAAAAATAATCCCTCTCATTTGAGGGATTTATTATTATGAAAAACTTTATAATGCAGTTATTAATTTTAACCATCGTTTCTATTGTCAGTTATCAATTGTTTGATGTTTTAAATTCTAAATACTATTTCAATTTACATGTACTCATTGCTACATTCTTTTTTTTAGTAACCGTGGTTTTTCACAACGGCCTTAATAAGAGTCTTGAAAAAAGCAACCAACATTTTATTCGCTATTATATGGGAGCAACAGCCATTAAATTAATGGTAATATTGCTTTTTATTATAGTTGTTGCACTAACCAACAAATCGGTGGCTATGAACTTTACCTTATGCACCTTCTTTTATTATTTGTTTTTCTCTTCCTTCGAAGTATGGACTTCGATGAAACAGTTTGGGCAGAACAAAAAGGTTAATTAAGTTTTAATATACTTCGGATAGTATAACTTATTAGAAATATTAAATTTTTTCTTGAAATTGAATAGCCATTGGCAATATGTTGCTTGAATACTTCATTAGCAAATAAAACTGATTCCTTTGATTTGCTTTTTGTTATTTTTCTTGAAACTATTGTGGTTAAAAAATAAACCAACGGTGCAACTAATACCAACAAGATGATACTAATATTGCATATTAGCATCACTATGCATACTATAACCGTAATTAACTTCGCGACTTTATCAATCTGCTTTTGCTTTCTTTTAAATGTACTTCCAACAGGTATTATTATGAGTCGTTTTTTATTCCTTGTTTTACTATAACTATTTGTCTTAATAATTTCAGCTTTTATTAATTCTATGATTAGTGGTGTTCCGTTGGATAATTCAAATTTATTTATCGAACAGCTTTGAGGTTCAACATTAAAACTTAAAGGACTAGCATTAACCTTTTTATTATTTATTGTTACTGATGGGCCCTGAAAAATCAGAAGGCCAACATTTACCGGTGCTAAAACATATTTTATTCTTGTTTCTTTTCTTTCAATACCATCAATAAAAACATTTTCATGCTGTATTAATGGCCCTTCTATCAAATACCAGTCAATTAGTTTATCGCGTTTAAAAAAACGAGCTTCAGACGGAAAACTAAACTCAAAAGTTACTTCTTCAAATTGCCGGATCAATATTTTAGATGCCGTAAAATTTAAGTAATATACGTATGGTAAATCAGATTGATTATTTGTATTATTGCTTACCAAACTTTCGGAATCGTATTTACTTCGCTTTATTGGATCTGACAATATCTGATAAGCTTGATTAACTTCCTTAAATTTCTCCATAAAGTACTCATCTCCTCCGTGAACATCGGGGTGATATTTACGAGCCATTATATGAAACGCCTTCTTTATTTCAGCCTGACTAGCAGATTCCTTTATTCCAAGTATGATGTAGTAGTTAAGCCTAGCCATTAAAAACTCAATTGTTCGTCAAAAATACAGCTTACTAACAATAAAGTTTAAGAAATACAATAATCACCCTATTTTTACATTGTAGCTATGTTATACTTTTGGTCTATGCAGAAAGCAAAAAAAGTCTTAATTATATTTTTAATCACAATCGGTTCATTATTTCTGATTGGGCTAGTTGCAGCAATGCTTATTGGTCCACGCATAAAAGAAATAGCCGTTAACCAAATCAACCAACAACTTACGGTTCCTGTTAAAGTAGAAGAATTAAACTTTTCATTTATTCGTAAATTTCCATATGCAAGTATTGAATTGCAAGGAGTTTCATCTGAAGGAATAAAAATTGATAAAAAAGATGGTCCATTAATTAAAGCAGAATCCATCTTCTTGCTTTTTAATATCTGGGATGTTATAGGTGATGATTTAAAATTAAAAATCATTACAATAAACAATGCTAAATTGAACTTATATACTTCGCCAAAGGGGAAAAACAATTATGATATTTTCAAGAAATCTTCAGACGAATCGTCTAAAGACAAACCATTAAAACTAGAAATTGAATCCTTTGATTTGAAAAATGTAGATTTAGTCTATAATAACGAAGAGATTAAACATTTTTACAATTTATCATTTTTAGATACAGAATTTAAAGGCGCATTTACTTCCGATATTTATGATCTAAAGGCAACAGGTGATATTTATGTTATGCAACTTAAAATGAATAATGTAAATTATATCGATCATAAAAATATTCACCTCGACATACAAACTAACATCAATACTAAAAACGAAACTTATGCCTTTTCAAATTCAAAAATGAAAATGGAATCACTGGAATTATCGGTGAATGGGATTATTAGTAAAGCAGAAAAAGGTAGACAATTTAATTTATCCATCAGCAGCAACGAAACAACTATCACAGGTTTACTTTCATTAATACCCGGCACATATAGCGCTAAACTCAACAATTTTGACTGTGATGGCAAAGTGGATTTTAAATTAACTATCAATGGCGTTTATTCTGAAAAATCTACTCCTTTAATAATGGCAGAATTTGGTGCAAACAACGCATCATTGAAGCCTAACGGAAGTGATTATACGCTAAAAAAAATATCATTTAAAGGCTACTATAAAAATCATATTTCTTCTGTTAAACCATACGATCAACTAATAATTAATAATTTCTCAGCACAATTAGAAAACCAAAGCATTGATGGAAATTTTAAAATTGAAGATTTTAACAATCCAGATGTAACCGTATATACAAAAGCATCACTAAATTTAGAAGTGCTTAGTCATTTTTATAAACCTGATACCATTGAATCGATGTCTGGAACTATTCTAATTGATGGAAAAATTTCTGGACGAGTAAAGGAAAAAACCAGCTGGACATCTGAAGGGTCTTTAGCTTTAACAGGAGTGAATTTTAAATTAAAATCGAAAGCAATTCCTTTCACCGATTTTAGTGGCAACATTATACTTATACAAAACCGATTGAACGTTGAAAATTTCAAAGGCAATATTGCAGGAAGTGATATTAGTTTAAATGGGAACATAGACAACCTCTATGGATATTTGCTTACCCAACAACAGCCTGTAACAGTCAACGCGCAATTTCTATCTAGGAATATTGATTTAAATGAAATACTGGAAGACAAATCAACTTCCACAACATCTGATACTACTTACCGACTGGATTTTGATCCGCGTATCAATTTAAATTTAAATGTTACTATTGGTATGATTTCATTTAGAAAATTTCAAGCATGGCAAGTGAAAGGCGATCTTACTCTAAATGATAAAATACTTAATACATCTAATCTTTCAATTAAAACCTGCGAAGGAACTTTATTGCTAGATGGCGAAATGAATGCAACAGAAAAAGACAGTCTAGTAATGACATGCAATGCAAATATCCGTCAATTAGATATGAATACTTTATTTTATCAGTTGGGAAATTTCGGACAAGATGTTATAACAGATAAAAACATCAAAGGCAAGGTAACAGCAACTGTACAATTCGTTTCAAAGTGGAGTAAAGATTTACATTGCAACATGAATCGCATTTATACACAAAGTAATTTAACGATTGAAAATGGAGAACTAAATAATTTCGAGCCGATGCTTGCACTAAGTAAATATGTAAAAGGTGCCGACTTTAAAAATATTCAATTCAATACCCTAAAAAATACAATCGAAATAAAGAACGGCACTATCATTATTCCTACTATGGAAATTAAAAGTAGTGCAATGGATGTCACACTATCGGGTACACATAGTTTTGAAAATATAGTAGACTATCACTTTCAATTATACTTATCTCAATTGTTAGGTAAAAAGGTAAAAAACATGAATACTGAGTTTGGCACTATTGAAGATGATGGTCTTGGCAGAATAAGAATCTATCTAAGCATGAAAGGCCCTGTTTCATCTCCTAAAATCACCTATGATAAAAAAGGGTTTGAACAAAATTTAGAAAAAGATATGAAACAAGAGAAGGAAAAATTCAAATCAATAATAAAACAAGAGTTTGGTTGGGGTAAAAAAGATTCTGTAACCATTAAAAAAACGGAACCAAAGCAACCAAAAAAGGAAGAATTACAAATCGAGTACGATAATTAAAATTCCTTTTAATTTGATATCTTTACGAGCAGAAATTAGATTCAATTAATTTTAAAACTGTGAATATTTATACCCGTAAGCAACGCTGGAAAAAACTTTTGCTGATAATGGCATTGCTGATTGGAGTGGGTTCATTATGGTATACCAATCGACTGGTTGGTAAATTACAAATAGAGGAAAAGAAAAAAGTAGAAATCTGGGCAAAAGCAACTGAACGTTTTTCATCGCCTACTGCTGATTTCGATAAACTACAATTTGAATTTGAAATCATAAAAGATAACAGCACCGTTCCAGTTATTTTAACCAATGATAAAAATGAAATATTGTCGTCTCGTAATTTAGATTCTATTAAATCACTAGATCCATCCTTTATACAAGGTCAGCTTGCAGAAATGAAAGCGCAACACGCACCTATTGAAATTAATTTTGCGGATAATCAGAAAAATTTTATTTACTATAAAGATTCAATTATTCTAACTCAGTTAAAATACTACCCTTATTTTCAATTACTCGTTATCGCATTGTTTTTATTTGTTTCGTATGTAGCATTTAGCACTTCGAGAAAAGCAGAGCAAAATCAGGTATGGGTTGGAATGGCGAAAGAAACAGCGCATCAGTTAGGCACGCCACTTTCGTCACTAGTAGCATGGCTTGAAATTATTAAAGCTAAATCTCCAGAAGATGAATTTGTTATTGAGCTAGAGAAAGATGTGCAACGATTGAGTACAATAACGGAAAGATTCTCTAAAATAGGTTCTGCTCCTGCATTGAAGAAAGAAAACTTAACTACTGTTATCGAAAATGCAATTGGGTATATCCGTACCCGTAGTTCATCAAAGGTTATTTTCACACTCGAGAATGCACAGCAGTATGATGTAGAAGCTCCATTAAATATTGCACTCTTCGATTGGGTTTTAGAAAATATTTTCAAGAATGCTATTGATGCAATGAGTGGTGAAGGGAACATTCATGTTAAGATTACCGATCAGCAACAGTTTGCTTATATCGATATCAGTGATACGGGAAAAGGAATTCCTAAATCGAAATATAAAGATGTTTTTAAACCTGGATTTACAAGTAAAAGTCGTGGGTGGGGATTAGGTCTTTCACTTTCTAAACGAATTGTAGAAGAATATCACGCAGGACAAATTTTTGTAAAGAGTTCTGAATTGAATAAAGGAACTACCTTCCGTATCGTGCTTAAAAAAATTACTTCCTAATCATTCATGGCAGGAATTTATTTGCATATTCCGTTTTGTAAACAGGCTTGTTTTTATTGCGACTTCCATTTCAGTGTTAATCAGGATAAGAAAACCGATTTAGTTGCGGCACTTCTTCAGGAAGCGGCCATGCGTAAAAATGAAATTGAGAAGGAACAGATTAAAACCGTTTACTTTGGAGGAGGAACGCCTTCGTTGTTAAGCGCAGATGATATTCAACGAATTTTTGATACGCTTGCTGAACATTATGACTTAAGTGTGTTGCAGGAAGTAACCTTAGAAGCAAATCCTGATGACCTAACGGTTGCGTATTTACGTGAACTGCGTCATACCCCAGTGAATCGTTTAAGCATCGGTATTCAATCATTCAGAGACAGTGATTTGAAATTGATGAATCGTGCGCATGATGCGAAGCAAGCACTGCGCTGTGTGCCAGAGTCGGTGGATATTGGAATAGAAAATATCAGCATCGATTTGATATACGGCATTCAAGGTTTATCGTTGGATGACTGGAACAAAAATTTACAAACGGCATTAGCACTACCCATTAGCCATCTTTCCTCCTATTGCCTAACTGTAGAGCCACAAACAAAATTGGCGAAGCTGGTATCAAGCGGAGAACTACCTAACGTGAACGATGACATTGCTGCGAGTCATTTTGAAATGCTGATTGAAACAACAGAAGCTGCGGGCATTCCCTGGTATGAAGTATCCAACTTTGCCAAACCGGGAATGGAATCAAAGCATAACTCCTCGTATTGGTCGGGAGAGAAATACCTAGGCTTAGGACCAGGCGCACATTCGTTTGATGGTGTAAAGCGCTCGTGGAATATTCGTTCGAATACTGCTTACATTCAGCAAATCAGTAAAAAAGTTTTACCATCAGAAACAGAACTATTAACCCACGAAGAAAAGTTTAACGAATACTTACTAACGGCACTGCGTACACGTAGAGGATTGTCGCTGGAAAAAACAAAACAACTGTGTGACGATTTAAAATTTTCAGAAATTAAAGAAACCGTTCGTCAAAAAGAACAATTAGCATTGCTGAATATTCAATCGGATCATGTAATTTTAACTACCAAAGGATTATTATTTGCTGATGCAATTGCTTCTGAATTATTTATCATATCATGAAAGCACTTATCGAATTCAACCATCAAAATTATCAATGTGATTTAACAAAGGGCATCGACATTTCTATTCCTATTGAAGCAGGAGAAAATCATGTATCGGCCTGGTATGTTCCGCCTGTAGAGATGGAACCTGTTCGTATGGGCGACTGGGTTGGATCTGTTGAAGCAGGTGCTTCAGTTAATTTCAGAAATATTTATTTTAATCCGCATGGACATGGTACGCATACCGAATCCTACGGACATATTAGCAAAGAAATTTACAGTGTAAATGAGGTTTTTGATAAATCGTTTTTTGTTGCTCAGCTGATTACGGTGCAACCCGAACAACAAGGTGATGATTTTGTAATTACGAATAGCATGATTGAGCCGCATTTGAAAGAAGGTATCGAAGCGGTCATTATACGTACGCTGCCAAATAGTAGAGATAAGCAAACAAAAAATTATTCGAATACTAATCCTGTTTACCTGCATCACGAAGTAGCGCTTACGTTGCGAAATAAGAATGTAAAGCACCTTTTGATTGATGGTCCTTCGGTAGATAAAGAGCAAGATGAAGGGAAGCTGTTGGCGCATCATGCCTTCTGGAATTACCCGGAGGCCCCTCGTAAAGATGCTACGATTACCGAGTTTATTTATGTGAAAGAAGAGGTTGCTGATGGACTTTACCTGATGAATTTACAGACGGCTCCATTTGTGAATGATGCTACTCCTTCACGACCAGTTTTGTTCTTATTAACAACCGTTTAAAACTTAATTTATAGAGTTGGTTTTAATCCTAAAAGTGAATTGTTACTTTTGTAAAAAATAAATCCTATGAAATTCGGTGTTGTCATATTCCCAGGTTCTAATTGCGATCAAGATTTAATTCACGTTGTTCGTGATGTAATGAAACAAGAAGTGGTTGAACTATGGCATAAAGATCATTCGTTGCAAGGCTGTGATTTTGTTTTATTGCCTGGCGGATTTTCATACGGCGATTATTTACGTTCGGGAGCGATTGCCCGTTTATCGCCTGTTATGCAGGAGGTAATGGAATTTGCAGATAAAGGCGGATTCGTTTTCGGAATATGCAATGGGTTTCAGATTTTAACAGAATCGAAATTATTACCAGGTGCTTTATTGCACAATACCAATCATCAGTTTATTTGTAAAAATGTAAATATTCGTTGTGAAACGGATGAAACATTAATCACTTCGAAATTCAGAATTGGAGAGCATGCTGTGGTTCCTATTGCTCACGGCGAAGGAAACTACTATTGCGATGCAACTACCTTACAATCGTTAAAAGATAACAACCAGATTTTATTTAGATATTGCGATGCGAATGGAAATGTTACGCCAGAGAGCAATCCGAATGGTGCATTAGAAAACATTGCGGGCATTTGCAACAAAGGAAGAAACGTATTTGGCATGATGCCACATCCTGAAAGAGCTTCTGAAAACAGCTTAGGCAATACAGACGGTAAGAAAATTTTTCAATCGATTGTAAATACTGTAATGGCGTAGTTAAGGACCTCTCTAAATCTCTCCTAGCGAGGCTTCGCTAGGAGAGACTTTAATTCCTAAATACTCCTCTCCTTTGGATCCCGATAGCTATCGGGAGGGTGAGGTCAAAAAATATTTCAGTCGATTGTAAATACGGTAATGGCTTAGAGCGTTTTTTTATGAAAAATTAAGCAGCAGGATTTTGATAATGTTTAATCATTTTAAATTCTGCTTTTTTATTTCGTTGTTCTTGCTCAATATCATAGTCGTTTTGTAAACTAAGCCAAAACTTAGCGGAGTTACCAAAATAAATAGAAAACCTAAGTGCTGTATCTGCGGTAATTCTTCTGTTGCCTTTGATAATTTCAGAAATACGCGTTTGAGGTATTGCAATTTCTTTTGAAAGACGATACGCACTTATTTCTAGTGGCTTTAAAAATTCCTCTAATAAAACTTCCCCTGGATGAATATTTTTTAGTGTTTTCATTTCTTAGTCACTTCTTATAAAAACTCATTTCCTGTATATAATCCGCTACCGCTTGTGGAAGAAAAAAGTGAACGTCTTTTTTATCTTTAATTGCATTGCGAATCATCGTAGAGGAAACCTCCATTATCGGAGCCGCTATCCAATGTACCTGAGCATGTGATTTTAAGTCGCCACCATCACTTTCATTTCTCGGATAGACATACAACTCATGTTCTTCTAAAATGAGTTCATAGTTTTTCCATTTGTGAAAAGTCTGTAAATTATCCGCACCCATAATTAACGCAAACTGATGCGTCGGAAATTTCTCTTTCAGATATGTTAACGTATGAATCGTATATGAAGGCTTCGGTAAATCGAATTCTATTTTTGATGCTTTGATTTTTGGATAATCACCAATAGCTAATTCCACTAAATGAAAACGGTGGTAGTCTTGTAATAATCCTTTGGCAGGTTTCAACGGATTTTGTGGCGATACTACCATCCAGATCTGATCGAGGTCGGAATACTCTGCTAAATAGTTTGCAATCATCATATGCCCGTTATGCACAGGATTAAATGAACCGAAATACAAACCTATTTTCATGTTATAATTTTATTCTGCTTCGTCAGGCTCAGGAAATTCTTCCTCTAAAAATGCAAGCACTTTATCTTCGGCTTCCTGAATAGCTTTTTGTAAATCGATATTTACAATTACATGGTTGAATTGAAAGGCTGCGTGCATCTCTTCTTCTGCTTTATCTAAACGTTTACGCAACGACTCTTCATCTTCTGTAGCACGCGCCACCAAACGATTATGCAATTCATCTACCGATGGAGGCATCACAAATACATCTAGTAATTGTCTTCCGTAGTTCTTACGAATATTCAACCCTCCTACTACATCAATATCAAACAAAGCTACATTACCTTCATTTAATATTCTATCAACTTCTGATTTTAAAGAACCATAGTAACGATCCTTATATACTTCTTCCCACTCTAAAAATTCGTTATTCGTAATTTTAGCTCTGAACTCTTCCGGCGATAAAAAATGATAATCGATGCCATCAGTTTCA
>CANFIN010000073.1 GCA_947447155.1 Bacteroidota bacterium
ATGTTGTGTTGAAGTTCGCAGTTTCATAACATGCGAGTGTTGGCATTGATGGTTGAGAACCTGTCACTATCCATGAACATGATGTTGTGTTGAAGTTCGCAGTTTCATAACAAGCAAGTGTAGGCATTGCTGGTTGTGAACCGGTGATATCCCATCCGCATGTCGAAGAGTTAAATGATGCAGTTTCATAACATGCGAGTGTTGGCATTGATGGTTGACTTCCTGTTACAACCCAAGAACATGATGTTGTATTAAAGTTTGCCGTTTCATAACATGCCAATGTTGGTTGTGCAGGAGGAGTATTAATAGTTAAATGAAGCGTCACAATACTATCACATCCATTTACATTTGTATATGTATGCATAGGCGTTGCTGAGCTTGTGTAGGTTGTTCCATACCAAGTAAAGCTATTACATGCATTAACTGTAGTATCTCCGGTTGATGTTGCAATATTTTGTGAAATTGTAACACTTGCTGTTGATGAACAACCATTCGCTGCCGTAACTGTGACAGTGTATGTACCAGGTGAACTAATACTCGCAGAGGCTAATGATCCTAAGCTGTTACTCCAAGAGTAAGATGTACCGCCAGTACCAGTTACACTAATAGTTGGCATTGCACAAGTCAATACTGTTGTAGCAGAGTTATGGGTAATACCAGCTGTTGGGGTTGAAATATTTTGTGTTGCAGTAATACTTGATGTAGAAGTACAACCATTGGCACCTGTTACTGTAACGATATAAGTTCCTGCTGAAATAATATTCACATTTGCAGATGATCCTAAGCTATTGCTCCATTCATATGTTGCTCCTCCAGTAGCGGTTAAACTAATAGCATTAGTAGCACATGTTAATAAAGTTGATCCTGTATTATTAGTGATACCAGCTGTCGGTGATGTAACATCTCTTGTTACAGTTATACTTGATGTTGCTGTACAACCATTCGCACCCGTTACTGTAACGTTATAAGTGCCTGCTGAAATAATACTTGCATTTGCAGAAGTACCTAAACTATTACTCCATAAATAAGCTGAACCACCTGTAGCAGTAACACTGATAGCTGTTGTAGCACATGTTAATACTGATGATGCAGTATTATTGGTAATACCTGCTGTTGCAGTTGCATTTGTTGTTACCGTAATACTCGCAGTTGATGTACAACCATTCGTACCCGTTACTGTAACTGTGTAAGTTCCCGCCGCAGTAATACTCGCATTAGCAGAAGATCCTAAACTGTTACTCCATAAATAAGTTGAACCACCTGTTGCTGTTACACTGATGGCTGTTCTTGTACAAGTTAATTCTGTTGAACCTGTATTATTTGTAATTACAGCAGTTGTTGCATTATTAACCGTTGCCGTTACGGCTGTTCTTGATGCTGAAACACAATTCGCAATTGTATCTCTTGCTTCCGCATAATAAGTAGTTGTAGCAGATATAGCAGGTGTAGTGAAAGAGCCTACACCCGTGGCTAAAGCATTACCTCCTGTTGATGCAGCATACCAATCTATTATTGCGCCATCGCTTGCAGTAGCAGAAATCGTTGTTGAACTGCCGCCACACAAGACAGTCCCGGAAGTTGAAGACATTACAGTTGGTAATGGATTTAATGTAACTGCAATTGGAGTTCTATTAATACTTCCGTTTCCTGTAGCATAATTAGAAGAGGATCCAGTTTTTGCAAAATTGACAAGGGTTCCATTATTACTGTTGCCTGATGCATCAATTACTGTAGTTATTGAATTATTATTTCCACCTACAACACCATCATTAAAATGATAAGAAGCAACTAACCCTGCTTGCTGATCAATCTCTTCGCACATATTTGCTTGTATTTCTGATTGTGTACGAGCAACATTCCATATACGGAACTCATCCAATCTCCCACTAAGGAATCTACTATTATCCCATGAGCCAATAGTAAATGGACTGTTCCCAACAATATTAACTAAGGAATTATTAACAAATGTTGTTTCTAATATACCATTTACATAATATTTAAGCGTTTTTTGCGAAGCTGAATAAACAGCAGCTACATGGTACCATGTATTAGGACTGAAAGTATAAGTACAGCCGGTATTATTAAATCCACTAACATCAAAACGAAGCTTATTACCATTAAATTGAAAATGCACCATTCCGGTTGTAAATCCAATATGATTTGCAATAGCCCTAAAACTATTAAACCCTCCAAAGTTATTTGCATAAACCCACGTTTCATAAGTGAGTTCACTCGTTGAGGTAAATGTTGTAATATTAGATGTGACTTTATCATCAACACCATCAAAACTGAGTGAAATATTATTGGTACTTTGTTTTGCAGATAAACATCCTTTTACAGTATCTCTTGCTACAGCATAATAAATTTTTGATGTAGAAATACTAGGAGTGGTATATGAATTAGATGATGTTAAATAAGGGGTGGTGGTTGAGGCTGTATTTGCATACCAATCTATTACTGACCCGTTAGAAGAAACTGCATTAATTGTTGCCGAACCTGCTCCTGTACAAGACGAAATAGTTGCCTGATTTGTTGATAAAACCAAAGGATTATATACAATTAATGTAATGGCATTTGAAGTGGCTGTGGTATTGTTTACTGAAGCTGAACTTAAACTGGTTGTCATTACAACAGTGATAACATCATTATTGAGAACATTATTTGACGTCAATGTAGAGCCTGTACCAGTATTAACACCGTTAATTTTCCATTGATAAGTAGGAGAACTGCCACCATTCGTTGGGGTTGCTGTAAATGTTACAGCTGTTCCTCTACAAATAGAATTGTTAGTTGCATTTGAAACAATACTTACGCTTACGTCTAATAAAGCAGATGGGGTCATTTTATTAGTTTCAAGTTTTACAGATTTGTAATCTGCAAACTCTTTACTTGATAACAAGTTAGTTAATGCCTCATCAGTTATCACATCAGATAGAATAGGAGTCATAAGACCACTATTTAGTCCCGCTACCTTTTGATTGCTAGAATAAATCAATACTGCAGTTAACAGCAATTTGATAAATAATTGGTTTTTAAATTCCAATATGAATCGATTTCTAAGATTTTTGTTCATAATAAAATATAATTTGCATTAGAGTTTTCAAAAATTTTTTGATGCAATTTAAGGTGAGCTAGAAATGCAATGCAATAGCACTTTTCCATTTTCTAGTTTTTATAAAATGATTCCCAAGATTTAGAAAATATTTAATTCGTTTAATCTTATTTGAAAAATTAAAAATGAAACGAGGTCTATAAAAACTATTTTATTAAAAATAATAACACATGGCGCTTACAATTTGAAGTAAAATGAAAGCCTTATGCCTTTATTTACATAAGCCCAAAATGAAAAAATAGGCGATTTCCATATTTTCGAAAATTATTTACCATCTTTTCGAAAACTATTTCATTATTTTGATAAATTGTTTTTTAGCTATTTACAATTTTTTTTTATGATTTTTGAGCTTCTATAATTAGAGAATATCAAACTAAGAATATCAGCTTCAAATTTATTTAACCTCGACCCATGTTAACTATACTTTTATACTTTTGTACATCTTTACTTGCTCTATTATGCATTGTAAATCTTTTAAAAAATCAAAACAAATACGATCATACGTTTATTAATAAGTATCTTATTCTCGTATTCTCAATTGTAGCTATTCGTTTTTTTGTGCTTGGGTTATTTAAAGCAAATCCAGAACTATACAGCATTAGTTTTATCAAGATATTAGATAGTATTTTCATAATATCTATGCCTTGTTATTACCTCTATTTCATGGATTTAATGAATCAGGCTAAGTTCAACAAGAAGAATTTGCTTCATTTTCTGGTGCCGTTTTTATACATCTCATTAGTTATCATCTCTATTCTGCTTGGGTTAGATAATAAAATGATTGTTAATGCAATCTTTATTATAGTTGTTATCGCAAATGTAATAACCTATAATCTTATGGGTTATAGATTGCTAAGTAAAAATATTTGGAATCGCGAAGTTGATATAAACAGTGTCCAAAATCAGAATCATTTAATGATAAAATGGACTAAGCTTTTATACTATTCATTTGTTTGTATGTTCTTTCTTCGAATAATACCTGATTTTATTGCCTATCGATCGGGAACTGAAAACAATTTTCTATGGGCTACAGCTCCAATCTGGTGCATAATATTTGTTTTTGTGTTAACTACTCCTGAAATTCTTTACGGTTTTAATTTTTTAAATAATACAATTGATACTGAAATAGAAAAAGTAATACTTCGACCAGTATGGAATATCAATGGTATCAAAGAAGAAATAGGGAGTGAAAAAGATAAAAAGTTAGAAGAAAAAATAAAACCTTCTATTTTAGACTATATTCATAAAATTGAAGGACTTTCTTTTCATAGTCATACTTTTAGAAATCCTGAACTGTCTATAAACGATATTGCAATAGCTTTAAATGTTCCAAGTAGTCATATCTATTTTGTATTCAAATATCATTGCAATGAAAGTTTCTCAGATTACAAAAAGATTGTTAGAATTCATGATGCCACCAAATTGCTTAAGGAAGGCTACTTAAAAAACAATAAGCTGGAAACACTTTCAGAATTTGTAGGGTTTTCATCGTACACCACTTTTTTTATGGCTTTTAAAAGCATTACCGGTGTTAACATGCAAGAATATGTTAAACGCTTTTAAGTATTATTTGTATTTGTGTACTTAATTTAACAAAAGGTTTAGACAACTATTTGAATGTTTTAGTTCTCTAATATTTTGTTGTTTGTTGCTAATGTACATTTCAGTAAAGTATGCTTCGACTTCGCTCAGCATGCTTCTTTCTCCAAAATTTATAGTTAATCAGTTTGCTGAGCGAAGTAGAAGCAAACATGTTTCAAAACAATTTATAATTAATCGGTTTGCTGAGCGAAGTCGAAGCAAACATGTTTAAACACAATTTATAGTAAATCAGTTTGCTAAGCGAAGTCGAAGCAAACATGTTTCAACACAATTTATAGTTAATCAGTTTGCTTTGCGTCCCGAGGCTTCGGGATCGAATCGAACATATTTTTCATTATCAAATTACCAAACTGTCAAATCTTCAAATTATCAAAATAATCCCATACCGCATCTTTCGGAGGATTGGCCTTTATAAAAACAGGTTCTTTTGTAACTGGATGTTCGAACTGAACTGCTCGCGCATGTAAATGAATCGACCCATCTTGATTACTACGATTAAACCCATATTTCAAATCTCCTTTAATCGGACAACCAATATCAGCAAGCATTGTTCTTATCTGATGATGTCGGCCGGTATGTGGATTAATCTCTAATAAATGATAATTATCTGATGAAGCCAGTAGGGTATAGGTCAGCTCACTTTTTAAAGCACCCTCTTTAGGAACCTTGCTGCAATAACTTTTATTTTGTTTTTCGTTCTTGGTTAAATAACGTACAACTAACTCTTCTGTATGCATTGGTTTGTTCTTCACCACTGCCCAATAGGTCTTTTGGATTTCCTTAATTTGAAACATTGCATTCATACGAGCTAAGGCCTTGCTTGTCCTGGCAAAGATAACAACCCCACTAACGGGTCGGTCTATACGATGAACAACGCCCAGAAAAACTTCACCAGGCTTATTGTATTTTTCTTTGATGTACTTTTTTACTTTCTCACTCAAAGGTTCATCACCAGTCTTGTCGCCCTGAACAATATCTCCCGACTTCTTATTGACAACAATCAAATGATTGTCTTCATAAATAACTTCAATCATTTAATACTGCTCCTTTTCGTTAGGAAAATCTTTTGCCTTGACATCAGTAATGTATTGCTCTGTTGCTCCCTTAATCTCATCAAACAGATTTAAATATCTGCGTAAAAAGCGAGGATTAAATCCTTGATTAAGTCCAAGCATATCATGCAATACTAACACTTGTCCATCCGTACCGTTACCCGCACCGATACCAATAGTAGGAATCTTCAATGAAGCGGAAACTTCAGTTGCGAGTTGCGCAGGAATTTTTTCCAACACCAACGAAAAGCATCCTATTTCCTCTAACATCTTTGCATCTTCTCGTAAGCGCTGTGCTTCTTGTTCTTCTTTTGCACGTACCACGTAGGTACCGAATTTATAAATCGACTGAGGAGTTAATCCTAAATGCCCCATTACGGGTATGCCAGCCGTTAGAATACGCTCAATTGCGTCCTTTATCTCTCTTCCACCTTCCAGCTTTACCGCATGCGCACCCGTTTCTTTCATGATACGAATAGCAGAGTTCAAGGCTTCTTTGGAATTACCTTGATATGAACCGAACGGTAGATCCACAATAACTAATGCACGATTCACAGCTCTTACCACACTTGCGGCATGATAAATCATCTGATCAAGTGTAATGGGCAAAGTAGTTTCATGTCCTGCCATTACATTACTCGCTGAGTCGCCAACTAAAATCACATCGACGCCTGAAGCATCGACAATTTTGGCCATGCTATAATCGTATGCAGTTAGCATCGCAATTTTTTCGCCTTTACGCTTTAACTCTGTAAGGGTATGCGTAGTCACTTTTTTTATTTCCTGATGTACTGACATAGTTTATTTATTTGAAGAACCTCCTGTAATCTTTTTAATCTTTCTGTTTAGTACAGCATTCTCTTTTTCAAGCTCTAGATTTTTTTGTTTTACCTGATCTAGCTCTAACATCAAAGCATCGATTCCAGGATCACTTACAACAGGTATTGATAAAACAGATTTTAATGAATCATTATCCTTTTTAACTAGTAGGTATTCATTCACTAACGAATCGTACTTTAAGTTAAGAGCATTATTAGATGCAACTGATCTCACATACTTCGACTCGAAATCATCAGGGGATGTGTACCCTTTAGCTCTCATTGTTTCAACTACTAATAATAATTCATCATTATCATTTTGCAACTTCTCGATAGTCGCTTTTAGCTTTTGCAGTTCAGCGTTATTATTAATTTCATTAATAGTTACATTTGATATATTACTATTTCCATTAGCAAGAGTAGTAGTTCCGCTTTGATCGGTACCCATCACCACAAAATTATCAATAGACAATTTTGTTTCAGGACCGATAAGAATTCCAAAACTGCCATCTCTATATTCAATATCATTAAAAGATACAACACGTTTAGAATTAATCATCAAATCATAATTTCTATTCTGACAAACTACTGATACAATATTATTCTGGTTGTAATTAATTAACTCTTCCTGGGTAACCCAACCATTCGATTTTGTATTGCCTGTAATATTTACATACAATCCGTTTTTCACTTGACGCAGTCTGTATTTCGATAGTGGACCTATCTCAAAAATATAACCACCCACACTTGATTCTTGAAGCATAAACAAAACACCTATATAACCTTCTGGTGAAATCTCAATGGGATTAATTCTTACATTTAATTGAAAAGAATTTGCCGTTAACTTTTTAGAACTCAAAATTGCATAAGGCTCACCTTTCACTTTTCTATTCATGTAATAAGTTCCGTTTTGAACCATAAATAGATTATTAAAATTAGATAGGGTAGGCCAGTCGGCAGAAGTACTATCAAAATCTTCTCTAAAAATCGGCGTATTAAAATCGGCTTTTACCAACGCACTATTACTCATCTGAATCTGAGCATTTGCCATTACGCCAAAACAGCAAAACAGAACAAGGATAAGCGTCTTTTTCATAGTAGATATTATAAACTTTTGATAGCCGTTTTAAGATTTGATTTTAATAAAGCACTGATTTTTACCAACGGTAAACGCACCTGATCTTCCATTATTTTTAATTCAGCAAGAACCGCTTTTACGCCAGCAGGATTACCTTCCTGAAATAACAAAGGAATGAAACTATGAAAAGGATAATACAACTTTTGCGCTGTTTTATTATCACCTTTTAGCACCGCGTTAACCATCTGCGAAAACTTCTTCGGATAAGCATTTGCTACAACTGATATCACACCAGCAGCACCAGCAGCTACTAACGGCAAGGTAATACCGTCGTCACCTGAAATAACCAAAAAGTCTTTTGACTTGTGATCTAAAATTGACATAGCCTGTTCTACATTTCCACTCGCTTCTTTAATTCCTATCACCGACTTACATTGCTTAGCAATTTCAAGTACGGTAGAAGGCAACATATTAGAGCCCGTTCTTGAAGGAACATTGTAAAGGATAATCGGCACAGGACAAACCTTATCAATTTCTTTGTAATGTGCAATTATGCCTGCTTGCGATGGCTTATTATAAGCTGGTGAAACAGAAAGTATGGCATCAATACCTTTAAAATTGGTCGATTTAATTTCATCAACTAATTGTTTCGTGTTGTTACCACCCATGCCCAATACAACTGGCAATCGACCTTTATTCGTTTTAATAACCGTTTGAATTACTAATTGCTTTTCATCGTTGTTCAAAGTAACTCCTTCGCCTGTTGTACCTAATACAACAAGATAATCGCAGCCACCTTTCACAATATGCTTAACAAGATTCTCTAATCCCTTTACATCAACATCGCCATTGTTTTTAAAAGGAGTAACAAGGGCTACACCAGTACCAATAAATTTATTTCGATTTTTCATTTTTGATTTGCTTTAAATAATGATTCACCTGTTCAATGAAAGCAGGCAATTGTGTTTGCTCATTCACACTAATCATAAAATTATAATAGCGCTCCGTATTCTTTGTGTATTTACCAATTTTAAATTTAGCTTTAGATGATGCTACTACATACTTAACTGGAATATGATGTCCGATATGTAAGTCGATAAGAATATCAAACTCACGATCAACAAATCGTTTTACAATAGAAGAAATTGGCTTGTAAAACCAATTTAAATCTTTGCGAGTAAAAAAGTCGAGCCCTAATTTTGAAAAACGCAGGGTAGGTAATTCGTTCTGATCATAATATCCCAAAGCGAGCACATCTTTATGATGAACTTCTCTTAGTTCCTTTACATATTTACGCACCATTTCATAATGCGCTTCGTTAGTTGAATCGTAAATTATTCCAATGCTATTAGCCTGATCAAAAGGAATAAGATTGCTCTTTATTGTTTTATTTCTGAATTCATTCAAAAATACTACGTGTGCAATTTTATGTCGTAAGTTCTTTTTCATCTTTATACTACCAAGTAAATTTAAAATTTATTTTGATATCATCTGCTCGAAATCTGCCTCACTAATTACTTTAACTCCCATCGCTGCTGCTTTTTCTGTTTTACTCGGACCACTATCTGAACCAGCAAGTAAGTAACTGGTCTTCTTAGATACGGAACTTCCATTCTTTCCTCCATATTGCTCTATCAAGGCTTTTAACTCATCACGAGAGTGACGCTCAAATGAACCTGTCACAACAATTATCATCCCTTCTAGTTGATTACCTAATGAAACAAGTAGGGCATCGTGTGCTAATTCAAACTGGAGTTGACTAGCTTTTAATTTTTCAATTATTTCAACGTTGGAAGCTTTTCTGAAAAACTGAAAAACACTCTTTGCGATGATTTCACCTACCTCTGGCGCATTCATTAATTCTTCTTCACTTGCTTTAATAATTGCATCAATTGATTTAAAATGACGAGCAATTTTTTTAGCAACTGTATCGCCTACATATCGAATTCCGATTGCAAATAAAACTTTTTCAAACGGAATCAATTTTGATTTTTCAATGCCGTCAATAATATTCTGCGCAGACTTTTCTCCGAATCGATCAAGAACCATTAGTTGTTCTTTTTTCAAATCATAGATATCTGCAATTGATCGTATTAAATTTTTCTCTACTAATAAATCAACAGTCTCACTTCCGAGTCCATCTATATTCATGGCTTTACGAGCTGTGAAATGTTCAATCTTTCCTTTTATTTGCGGCTTACAATGTTCTTCATTCAGGCAATAATGCTGTGCTTCACCTTCCTTTCTAACCAGTTCTGAATTACATTCAGGACAAGTGGTGATATAACGCACAGGGCTAGCCGATTCACTTCGCTTGTTTAAATCAACACCTGTGATTTTAGGAATAATTTCTCCGCCTTTTTCGACATAAACAAAATCGGCATAATGCAAATCGAGTTTAGCAATCTGATCAGCATTATGCAAGGAGGCGCGCTTTACTGTTGTA
>CANFIN010000074.1 GCA_947447155.1 Bacteroidota bacterium
AATTGCTCGCAAACGACCTCCGATTCGAGTGTTAGTTTTTTTAAACTTCCTGTTCCTGTTCAACTGATTGGTGAAAATAAAGACACACTAATTATTCTTGATAATAATTATAACTATCAGAATTTTTCTTTTAGTGTTCCTTTTAAAGTTGATACAATTATTATCAATCCAAATGCAGATATTATCACTGCGCAAAGTATAGCTTTATCTCAAAAACAGGAGAATATTGCTCAGTATTATTTTTCAATTATTCCAAATCCAGCAAACAACAATATCAATTTAAATTTTAATGAACTGCAAAATAACTTTCAGATTCAAGTTATTGATATGAGCGGTAGACTTGTACTCGATCAAAAATATACAGAAACACAAGCAGTCAATATACCTTCTGAAAACTTAAACAATGGAATCTATTTTATTAGTGTTATAGCAAAAGACTTTACTACTGGACAATTTGTTGTAGTAAATCATACTTCAGATCAATAGATAAAACGTAATTTTGTAAACTATTCAATTTGCAATGAAAAAAATTCTTAATCTTATAAATGGGCAGTTAGTTGCACCAGCTTCGAATACTTACATTGATAATTATGATCCTTCAACAGGTAATGTTTATAGTTTAATTCCTGATAGCGACGAACATGATGTAGAACAAGCGGTAACGGCTGCAAAGAATGCTTTTCCTGCATGGAGAGATATGCCCAAAGAAAAACGATCTGCCATTCTGATTAAGTTAAGTGATTTAATTCAACGTGATTTAGATAAGTTAGCATTAGCTGAATCTATCGATAACGGTAAGCCGTTATGGTTATCAAAGTCGGTTGATATTCCTCGTGCAGTTTCTAATATTCATTTTTATGCAACTGCTGCTTTGCACTTACACGATGAAGCGTATTCGATGGGAACTGTGGCTATGAATTATACGATGCGTACTCCACTTGGAATTGCTGGTTGTATTTCTCCTTGGAATCTTCCGCTTTATCTTTTCACGTGGAAGATTGCGCCTGCATTAGCATCGGGTAACTGTGTGATTGCTAAGCCAAGTGAGATTACTCCAATGACGGCTTTTCATTTAGCAGAGTTATCAATTGAAGCGGGAATGCCTGCAGGTGTATTAAATATTATTCATGGTTACGGACATAAAGCAGGAGCGGCGATAGTTTCGCATAAAGATATACCTGCGATTTCTTTTACTGGTGGAACAAAAACAGGAGAAGAAATCGCGCGTACAGCAGCACCTATGTTTAAAAAGATTTCACTCGAATTAGGCGGAAAAAATCCGAATATCATTTTTGCAGATTGTGATTTTGACAAGGCCGTACAAACAACTGTTCGTTCTTCTTTTTCAAATCAAGGTGAGATTTGTTTATGTGGTTCGAGAATTTTTGTCGAACGCAGCATCTATGAAAAATTTAAAACCGCCTTCGTAGAAGAAGTTAAAAAACTCAAAGTGGGGAATCCGTTAAACGATGAAAATTGGATTGGAGCCATTGTTTCAAAACCTCACATGGAAAAAATTCTTTCTTATGTTGAATTAGCAAAGCAAGAAGGGGGAACTGTTATATGCGGCGGACAACAACTACATCCCGAAGGAGAACAAGCGAACGGTTATTATATTGCTCCAACAGTTATTGAAGGTTTAACATATGATTGCAGAACGAATCAGGAAGAAATTTTTGGACCAGTTGTTACTATTATGCCGTTTGATACAGAAGAGGAAGTTTTGAAATATGCGAACAGTACAACATATGGTTTAGCAGCTTCTGTTTGGACGCAACACTTAACGCGGGCACATCGTGTCGCAGCGAATTTACAGATTGGAATTGTATGGATTAACACGTGGTTGCTTCGCGATTTAAGAACACCTTTTGGTGGAGTAAAAAATTCTGGTGTTGGTCGTGAAGGTGGCTTTGAAGCGTTGAAGTTTTTTACAGAAGAGAAAAACGTTTGTATAAAACTGTAACTATTTATCTTACTTTACTACTGATACTCTACCTGACAGCTCATGTGGCTCATGAAATACATCCATAAAATTAATTCTGTATATGTAAGTATCTTCTTGTACAATCTTACCATCATCTTTTCCATCCCATCCTTCATTAATATCATTTATGGTTACAACGTGATCGCCCCATCGGCTATAAATCGACATAGAAAAATCTGAAATGTTTGTTGCTTTGCATTGGAACACTTCGTTTTTATCGTCGTTGTTTGGACTAAAAGCATTAGGAATATAAATCGTGTAAGTTGGTTTTATAATTACTTCACCAAAAGTAGTATCAACACAGCCTTCATTCGTTAGCGCAATTAATTCTATTGGATAACTACCTGCAGTCATATAAGTATGATCTGGATTTATGTCGTTGGACGATGTGCTATCACCAAATGTCCAGAAATAATGATCTCCGTTTAACGATGTATTTATAAAATTAATATTGGGCCAGAAAATATCAGGATTGCTCGGTGTATAATAAAAATCAGCAATAGGATTTTCAAATACATTCACGTAATTGTTGTAAGTAGTATCTGTTGTACAACCATATTGCGATGTTGCCATTAGTGTTACATCATATAAACCAGGAATCGTATAAATATGTAATGGCGATGTATAATTTGCACTATCCCCATCACCAAATAAATAGGTCACATTAGTAATAGCTCCATTACTATTCGTAATAATTTCACTGAAGTTAACAGATAAAGGATCACAACCTTGCAGCGGACCTCCAGTAAATGAAATCACAGGATTGCTATTTACAATTACATTTTGAAGAGTTGTATCAATACATCCATGGCTACTCGTAGTAATTAATTGAACAGGCAACGTTCCAGCGTTGTTAAATAAATATGCGAAAGTGCTATTGTTTGATATTACACTGCTATTATATGAAAATACTGAAGATGAAATAAAATCATTCTTGACGAATGAAGTATCTGTTAAGTGTGAAAGTTTTCCGAAGCAGACAGTATCAGATACAAAGCCAGCAATAGGTGTATCATAAATGCTGATAGGTAGTGAAGAATATGCTGTACACAAATGATTACTTGTAGCAGTTAATGTTATCGTATAAGGGCCATCAAACAGATAAGTATGTGTTAATGGATCATATAAACTGGATGTTTGATTATCTCCAAAATTCCATTGTGTGGAAAATACAGTGCCTCCACTTACCGATGATTGATTTTGTAATTGTATTGGTAATCCTTCGCAAGCATTGGAAGCAGTAAATTGTACTATCGGTAATGGATTAACGTAAATACTGTCGGTAAGTTGATCCGTACATCCGTTATTGTTTATTGTTAATAAAGCAAGGTGTAATCCAACAGATGTTAAGGTACTTGTAATAGAATTAGTGTTAATGAAACTTGAAGGATTTCCACCAGAGATCGTCCAGTTATAATTTGAATTTCCACTGTTAATATTACTAGTAGAAGTTATCGAAATGGTATCTCCTGAACAAACAGAATCAGGTAATAAAAAAGAAACTATCGGTTGCTGATAAACAGTAATGATATGAGTTGTAGTATCAATACAACCTCGATCGTTAACAATTAGTGTTATTGTATCGTTGCCTATATTATTTGAAATTAATTGAGCAGTTTGTAATAAAGGATTATTCAATGCTATGGTGTTTCCCAAATCCCATGAATAGGTTGCCGTTGAATTGGCAATTCCATTAAATGCAATCAATAATGTGTCATTCGAACACATCGAAGCAGGTCCTATTAACGATGCTACAGGAATTGTTTTTACAATGATGTTTTTACTTATAAATGATGAACAAGCTCCGCTTCCTAATGATAATCTCACAGAATCAATACCAATAGAATTAAACTGAATTGAATAAGGCCCAGCCCCAGTTCCTGATACTAGCGCGCCTGAACCAAAATTCCAGTTATAGGGAAGTGAATTTGTATTGATACTGTTATTAATTATTGTAGCGATACTACCTGAGCAAATGGAGTCAGGTATTGAAAAATTTGCAACTGGTCTGGTATTAATTGTAATTGTATCAAATGAAGAGGTTGCCGGACAGTTACTATAATTTAAGGCTAACGCTAATGGATAGGTGCCCGCAGTTGGGTAAAGCAACTGATATGGTCCAATACCGCTTCCAGAAATAATATTTGCACCATTAAAATTCCAATTGTAAGTAGCATTATTATTTGCATTGCCTGTATATTGAATAGTAATAGTATCATTCGCACATGCTTGCGCTACAGGCGTAAATGTACTCGACGGAGTTGGTAATGTTGTTAAATTAATTGTATCATGTAAAACGCAAGTTCCATTAGTCGCAGAAATTACATATGTAGAGGTCGTTGGTACGCCACCGTTATTGTTTAAAGTTATTGTTGTGTAAGGAGATAATGGGTTTGCAACTCCGTTTGTTGGCGACCATGAATAGGTCCAACTTGGGCTCGCAACATTTCCAACAGGAACAACAGCTCCACTACAAAAATTTCTATCTGGTCCAGCATAAACAACGGGAGTAACACTCATGCTACCTTCTTCTAAAAAGACCCCAGAGTCGTAAGCTGGATCACCTGCATCAGTAATTACAATTTTTAAATGGTATGTCTGACAAGGAGTGATAACAGCTAATGCAGTTAATACTGTTGTAAAACCATCATACTCTATAGTTGTGCCGTTAGTATTATCAATGTAGTAGGCCGGATAGGTATTGTTACAGGGAATAGTAGGGTCTGCCCATTGGCCAGGAATACCATTGTTCACTGTATTGATAGCAACAGGAGTTGTTGTTCCAGGAATTAAAGCAATATTTTGTGCACCTGTTATCCCAGGGCCAGAAATGAAAAATCCAAATAGGTCATTAAACGACGAACATACATATTCAGGATATTCTTCACTTGCAAATACGTATCTGAATTGAAGTGTGTCGTTTTGTGGAATGAAATCGAACTCTAAAACTGCAGCATCATAGGTGCTCACTCCAACAATATTCTCTAAATCTTGATCTCCTGGATTAAAATCGATGGTGCCAGCATTATCGGAGGCATTCGGACCAATAGCTACATTTCCATTTCCAGTGGTTAATAATATTCCAGATGCTAACCCCAAGTTTGTTCCTGTAGCAGCAAACGAAGAATAATAATTACTCGGACCGGTAATGGTTGCATTGCTGATTTGCACTCCAGGCCCTGCTAATATTTGCGCCAACTGACTTGCACTTAATCCTGGAGATACAGTCAATTGCGAAAAGCTTAGAAATGGGAGCAACGCACTTAAAAGAAATAAGTAAAATCGCTTCAAGGTGATCGATTTATATTAGAGAAGTAAATCTATTTAATAAATATTTAATAATAAAGATTTTCTTCCCGAAAGGGTATAATTGAACTTTGACTAAGACTATTTATAATTCTTTTAGCGAATTAATGTGATTGTGCCTTGAAATTCGTGACGCTTATTGTTTAATATCTCACGCATTTTAATTGTATAAATATAAACGCCAGCTGGCAACATGTTTCCATTTAAATCTTTTCCATCCCATAGCGGGTTTTTATCGGATTCCTTCACTAACTGTCCTGCTCGATTATAGATTTTAATGTCGAATTCGCCGAAATTAAAACCGTACATTTCAAGTACATCATTCACAGCATCATCATTAGGGCTAAACGCCTTCGGAATAAAGAATGAATAATCATCCACAACAGAGATTGTTTTTACAATGGTATCGCTGCATAGATATTGATTATTTACAATCAATGTCACATCGTAGTTGCCCACTTCATTAAATGTAAAGCTCGGAGCAATTGTAGTTGCAAAACCAAGCGAATCGCCGAAAATCCAGTTCCATTGATTAACTACCCCTAAAGATTTATCAATGAAATCAACTGTATTAAATAATATAGAAGGAGTTAATGGAGCAAATGAAAATTCAGCCACTGGTGTCGAATATGATTCGATCGCATTCACAATGGTATCACTTCCTGTACATCCTTGTGGAGTAGTAATGGAAAGTATTACTGTATATAATCCTGAGTCTGGATAAATCGTACTTGGATTCATTGCATTTGAAAAATCTCCATTACCAAAGTTCCAATTGTAAATTGAACCAGCTGCAGCTGATGAGCTATCTGAGAATACCACTTCCAGAGGCATGCACCCTTTATCAGGGGTATATCCAAATTTAACTGTTGGATAATCAATAACAGTAATTTTAACTGAGTCTGTTTTTGCAGGTGTACCACAATTATCGGTAACAGTTAAGTAATATGTTGTAGTTATTATTGGATTTACACTCGTGCTTGATGTGATTGCTCCATTGCTCCATTGATAAGTGTAATTCCCATTCCCACCACTTGCATTCACGCCTAACGTTACCGGATCACCGCTGCAAATAGTTGAAGTTCCAGATGTGCTGGTGGTTAATGGAGGATTAATAATTACATTATATGAATAGGAAGCTGTGCAGTTATTTGCATCCGTAACGGTTACAGTATATACAGTTGTTGTTGTAGGACTAAAAGTTGCTGTTGTTGCAGTTGAACCATTACTCCATAGGTAAGTGTACGGCGATTTACCGCCTCCTGCTGTAATTGAAAGTGTAGCCGATTGTCCAATGCAGATTGTTGGATTACTTCCCCCAGCTGTAGCTGTAACGGAAGGAATGCTAGATAAATTTCCATTCACCACTTTTGTGCAACCATGCGCATCCGTAACGGTAACTGTAAATGTTCCTAACGTTAATCCAGTACCGTTAGCATTCGTACTACCGCTATTCCATAAATAAGTATATGGCCCAGTACCACCATTAGCTGCAACAGTTGCTTGTCCATCGTTACCCTGACAAGATACATCAACAGTGCTCGTAATAGATGCACTTAAAACGGTTGGTTCTCCAATTGAATAGCTTCCACTTCCAGTACATCCAATAGCATCTGTAACTGTTACAGTATAAGTCCCTGCAATTAAATTAATCGCAGAAGCTCCCGTTTGTCCGTTATTCCATAGATAGGTATAAGGTCCAACACCATTGTTGCCAGTTTGCGTTATGGTTCCCGAAGCGGCACCAAAACATAACGCATCTGTTTTTGAAACGAGCGATGAATTAATTGGTGGTCCTTGATTTAAATTAAATGATCTCGTGGCAACACAAGCACTATCCGTAATTGTTACAATATAATTTCCATTCAGACTTTGAGTTACATTCGTGATAGTTGTATTCTGAGCAATACCAGAATAGCTGTTAGGGCCCGACCATGAATAAACTGCATTGCCAGTATATGTTCCATTGGCTGTTAGGGTAACGCTACCACCATCGCAAACTGGAAGATTGCTTGTTATAGTTGGTTTGTGAATAGAATCATTGACGTATAATCCAATACTATCAAACGCCTGTACAAATGGATCACCCGGCATACATCCATACTCGATAATATAATTTGTTACTGATGAACCCGTATTGCTGTAGTCATTCCATAATCCGTAGTAAAACAAATGGGCATAATCTTCTCCCGGACAACCGTTCGGTTCATCAACAGCCCAATTTTGGTAATTGCCTCCAATAGAAATACCCGTTCCAGTTGAACTAGTGCAGTTAAAATTTACTTCATCAGAAAAATGTCGGCCCTGTCCTCCATCTTCTAATCCTTCACATCCTGTTACCCATCTCCATACACCATTCACTGTAGCATCACTTGCTCCTATCCACGTGTTTGAATTTACCAGCTGACTGATAAACCCATTTTCTTGAGCATCAGTAATGGTAACTAAATATCCCTGTAATCCTAAATAATTTGTAGATGCAGCATTCGCTACAGCTGCTGTCCATGAAACTGGAGTAGTTGATTGTATTAGTTTATAGTAATGCTGATTTACGGGGTTGTATAATAAATCACCTAATACATAAATAATTGTTCGGTATCCAGTCACAAAATTAGAGGTACGATTACATAAAACAACCGTTTGAAGTGCGGCTTGGTATTGTACTACTGTTGCAACACCGCGCAATGTTAATACGCCTGTATTTTGATTCCAAGTGCTTGTAATACCAAACATTGGCGTAAATGATAATGAATCTTGGGCGGGAGTATATCCAGAGTAGAAGAAAATCGAAGCACCATCAATCGTTACATTGGGTGCTGCATTGGTAATTGTTACTGAAGAGGCAATAGGTTGGCAACCACTTGAAGGACAAACAACATCACTTGAAACAACACTCAATTGTGGGCCTTGTGCAAATAAGGTAGTAAGTGTAAAAAGAATAAAGAAAGCATTTAGTATTAGCGCTTTTTTCATAATCTGTTAAATTAAAAAAGTCGATGGATGTAGCTGAGACAGTTAAAACAAATCGCCCGACTTTTAATTGTAAGTAATTAGGTTTTGGGAGTATAAAAGTCGGAAAAATAACAATACCAGTCAATTATTATTACTGAACCGTTCAAATCAGGTTACGATTGGGGAAAATGCTTACTTCTAACCTTCTTTACTCGTTAAAACAATTCGGTTTTGTACCTTTGCGCAAATAATAAAATACAAAATGAGTACTACTTCAACAACAAACGATTTTGGCATTCAGGAAATGCTACAACAATTGGGTATTAAAGACGTTAATCATGGTGCGTGTACTGGTACTCAGTGGTTTAATACTACAGGTGAAATTATAGAGTCTTACTCTTCTTCGGATGGAGCCTTGATCGGGAAAGTAAATCAGGCTACTGCTGATGACTATGAAAAGGTTATTGCTACTGCACAAGTGGCATTCGAAAAATGGAGAATGGTGCCTGCGCCAAAGCGTGGTGAAGTAGTTCGTCAAATCGGAGATCGTCTTCGTCAATATAAAGAGCCATTAGGGAAATTGGTTTCTTATGAGATGGGTAAAATTTATCAAGAAGGCTTAGGTGAAGTGCAAGAGATGATCGATATCTGCGATTTCGCAGTTGGTTTGTCTCGTCAGTTATATGGATTAACAATGCATAGCGAGCGCCCTCGTCACCGTATGTACGAGCAATACCATCCATTAGGAATTGTAGGAGTTATTTCTGCATTTAATTTCCCAGTTGCTGTGTGGAGCTGGAATGCAATGTTGGCAATGGTGTGCGGCGATACAGTAGTTTGGAAGCCAAGTTCTAAAACGATGTTATGTGCAATTGCCGTTCATAATATCATTGCAGATGTTTTAAAAGAAAATGAAGTTCCGGAAGGGGTGTTAAACCTTGTTGCTGGAGGATCTAAATATGTTGGCGATAATTTCTTAGCTGATAAACGTGTTCCGTTAATCTCTGCAACAGGAAGTACGCGCGTAGGTAAGCGTGTAGGTAAAATTGTTGGAGAGCGTTTAGGTCGTTCGTTATTAGAGTTAGGAGGTAACAATGCGATTATCCTTTCTGAAAAAGCAGATTTGAAAATGGCCATGACAGCGGTATTGTTCGGTTCAGTAGGAACTGCAGGACAACGTTGTACTTCTACTCGCCGTTTGATCATTCACGAATCTATCTATGATACCTTCAAAGCGCAATTAGTAAATGCTTATAAGCAAATTCGTATAGGCCACCCGTTAGATGCTAAAACTTTAGTGGGTCCGTTGATTGATAAAGGTGCTGTTAACGATTTTGTAAACGCAATTGAAACAGCAAAGAAAGAAGGTGGTAATGTAATTACAGGAGGAGAAGTTCTTTCAGGTGCTGGATACGAAAGTGGATGTTACGTTGTGCCTTGTGTTATTGAAGCAGAGAATCATTATCACATTGTTCAGGAAGAAACATTTGCTCCAATTCTTTACATCATGAAGTATTCAACGATTGAAGAAGCTATTGCATTAAACAATAATGTTCCTCAGGGATTATCTTCTTCTATATTCACTCGTGATATGTTAGAAGCAGAAGCGTTCTTATCTCACGAAGGTTCTGATTGCGGAATTGCGAATGTAAATATCGGTACTTCAGGTGCTGAAATTGGTGGTGCTTTCGGAGGAGAAAAAGAAACAGGTGGTGGACGTGAGTCGGGTTCTGATTCATGGAAAATTTAT
>CANFIN010000075.1 GCA_947447155.1 Bacteroidota bacterium
ATCAAATGTCCTTACATTAATATTATAACTAGTTGCACAATTCACACACAAATCATTGTCACTGACAAATAAGCAAATGTTTAAATTCATTAATGCATTATTTTAATAGCTACAAATAAATTAATAAAATAACAAAATAAAAAATATTCAAAATAGTATAAAAAACATTTAAACAAATTACGATATATCTTGATTTACAAGCGACACAATCATGAGATATAGTAATTCGTATTAAATTTGTCTTGCAAAAAAATATACCAAATATGTTTACCAAAACAACTCTCTTATTATCTACATTATTCATCTGTACATTTTCGTTTGCTCAAAAAAATTATTTTCAGCAGGAAGTGAATTACAAAATACATTGTACTCTCAACGATAATGAACATACAATTGCTGCAAATATCAATATCGATTATATCAATCGTTCCAATGATACATTACAATTTATTTACATTCATCTTTGGCCTAATGGTTATAAAAATAAAAACACAGCTTTAGCATTACAAGAACTTAATCAAGGAAGCAGTGCTCTTTATTTTGCAGAAAATACTGATCGTGGATATATTGATTCATTAAATTTTATGGTTAACGAAAAGTCAGCAAAAATTGAATTTGATGGTATTAATGAAGATTACTGCAAATTGCTATTAAATCAACCCCTTTATCCAGGCCAGCGAGCTATCATTACAACCCCATTTAAAGTCAAAATTCCAAATGGTAAATTTTCACGCTTGGGTCATATCGGACAAGCCTATGCAATTACGCAATGGTATCCTAAGCCAGCAGTATATGATCAGTTTGGCTGGCATAATATGCCATATTTAAATCAAGGAGAGTTTTACTCAGAATACGGGACCTTTGATGTGTACATTACGCTACCGGAAAACTATGTAGTGGGTGCAACCGGCGATTTAATTGAAGACCCTAATAGCGACAATGCTGCTGAGATTACACGCATGAATGGATTAGCTATTGCTACAATGAATCAAGTAGATGTATTGCTACCTAATGGAAAAAAGGATATAAGTTTTCCAAAGAGCTCGGACAACCTAAAAACCATCCATTTTCATCAGGAAAAAATTCATGATTTCGGATGGTTTGCAGATAAACGTTATCATGTACTAAAAGACGAAATTGTATTAGACAGAAGTGGTAAAAAAGTGACAACATGGTCGCTGTTCACCAATAACGAATATAAGTTATGGATGAGAAGTCCTGAATATATTAAAGATGCCTTGAAATACTACTCCAATTGGATTGGCGACTATCCATATAACCATTGCACTGCGGTGGATGGCACTATAGCAGCAGGAGGCGGAATGGAATATCCCAATGTTACAATCATAGGTGCTAGCGGTAATGCCAAAACGTTAGAGACAACCATAGTTCATGAAGTAGGTCACAACTGGTTTTATGGAATATTTGGCAGCAATGAAAGAGAACACCCCTGGATGGATGAAGGAATTAATTCGTTTTATGAGATGCGTTATAGCTTAACGAAATACCCGCCTCAAGATGATGCAAAATCAAATAGTTTAAGTGATGGACTAGGCGGACTTAATAAAATTATTGGACTGAATCGTTTAAACTATAAAGACGCTTTTGGATTTGCCTATTCCCTATCTGCAGCTGAAAATAACGACCAACCAATCGACCTTCATTCAGCAAAATACACTTCCATGAATTACGGAACCATTGTTTATATGAAAACAGGTTATGTATTGAATTATTTAAAAAGCTTTTTGGGCGATGAGACATTTGATAATTGTATGCGTACCTATTTTGATCGATGGGCTTTCAAACATCCATACCCTAAAGATTTGCAAAGAGTTTTTGAAGAGGTCAGTGATAAAAATTTAAGCTGGTTCTTTCAAGATTTAATAAACACGGATGATAAAATTGATTACAAAATATCTTCTATAAAAAATTCAGGAACTAACTACGAATTAAAAATAAAAGATAAGGGCTCGTTGCTTTCACCTTACTTATTAGCAGGAATGAAAGAAGGGAAAATAACGAACTCAAAATGGATAGCACCTAAATCGCAAGAAGAAAAAGTGATTTTTAGCTGTAACGGATGTGACAAAATCACCATTGATCCTAACTATGATATGCCTGATGTAAATCGCATTAATAATTCGGTTCGCACAAAAGGATTACTTAAAAAAACTGAACCGTTTAGAATTAATTTTATTGGTAAAATAAATCATCCCGTAAAGAATACCTTTTACATAGCACCTGCTTTAGGATATAACTATCATAACGGATGGATGGCTGGGTTATTAATTCATAATTATTTCTTGCCTAAAAAGAATTTTGAATTTGCAATTGCTCCGATGTATGGATTCAAAAATCAGCAGTTAGCAGGAATAGGAAATGTCAATTATACTTTACAAATAAACAATGGACTTTTAAAAAATGTTGTAATTGGCGTTGATGCTAGAAGATTTGCATTTGAGAATAACAAAGAGAATAAAATACAGTCATCTAATTTTGAAAAAATACAACCGTATCTGTTATTCAACATTCGCAACAGCGAACGATTATCAAAAGTTCGACAATCAGTTAAATTGAATTTTAATACTGTAAAAGAAGATTATTGGTACGACAAAGAAAATGACAACAACTTGTTTTCACATATAACTTACTCTTATGAAAACAATCGTACGCTTGATCCATGGAATGCTAATTTGCAAATTGAAAACAATAAATCATTTAATAAAATCAGCATTGATTACACCTATAAATTCTCTTATAAAAAAATCAATAAAGGTGTTTATGTTAGATTATATGCAAGTGGGTTATTAGATGAAAGTCTTAAAAATATTAATAACGGATACGGAATAAATTTAAGCGATGGAGCCAATAATTATGATTATGGCTATGACAAATACTATTTAGGAAGAAACTTGCCTCGAACAAACTTTTTATCGCAACAAGTTTATACAGATCAGGGAGGATTTAAAATATACACACCTGGAAATAATAATGCTAAGTGGGTTAGCAGCATTAATATTACCGCAGACTGCCCTATTCCACTACCCTTTCGTTTTTTCTATGATGCAGGTATGAGCGAATGCTATCAAATAGAAACTGCAACTGGAAACATAACAAGCAAAACAAATTTAGTACATGAAGCAGGTATTACATTTTCTTTGATTAAAGATGTAGCAGAGGTTTATTTTCCATTGGTAGCATCGAAAAGTATTAACAATTACTTTGAAACTAATGACTATAAATTTGCTGAACGCATTCGTTTCAAATTTGATATTTCTAAATTGAATCCCTTGTTACTTAGAAGACAAATTGCGAATTAATTTTTTATCGAGACTTAACTTGTTTCAACTTCCTTTTCAAATAAAACAAAACAACAGGGAAGCCAATTATAAGAGCTGGATAAATCACGCAGAAAAGTATAAAATTAATTTCGTAGTAAGATAGCTTTGTGAAATTCGCAAGATTAATCACAAAGTCGGTACAGTAGCTATACAAGAAAGAAACTATCTTATAAATCATTTCTTCGCCTCCTTTATTGCAATTAAAACATCTATAATTCTGACAAGAAAATACCAAAGGTATAGAGGAACTAAGGTTACAAGTATAAGTATATTAACCAGCGAATAACTTCCAGCCATTTTTAACAAGGTGATCTCACCGAAATAGAATGGCTGCGAAATGAGTAAAAGCAATTTATTCATTTTCACATGATGCTCGATACAATAATTGGTGCTATTGTGACAAGCCCACGAACAATGATCAGGTAATGGCTTCGTTGTATTCCACTTGCCATCATTAGAAATAGGATCTATTGATGGTTTGATAAATTGATTTACAACTATCATCAGTATAAAAGGAAAAACAAACAGCAATAAATTACGAAATCGTAATGACATCGAATTGATATTTAAAAATCAAATAAAAGACTTTAGCACAAGATCATTTCCATCAAATACCGCATAAGTAAAATGGTTAATCCACTCACCTAAATTAATATACCGCGATTGACCATTCAATTGCTTATCTAAGGGCAAATGTCGGTGCCCAAAAATGAAATAGTCATAATGCTCTTTTTGCAAAACCTCACGACTATAAATCATCAGCCATTCTTTATCATCTCCTAAATATAGATCATCCGATGTACCGGTTGCTATTCTACTTTTACGCGAAAAGAATTTCATCAAACCAATTCCGGTATTAGGATGAACTCTTGCAAATAACCATTGAGCCAATTTATTGGCAAATACTTTTTTAATGAACTTATATCCGAAATCACCAGGACCTAATCCATCTCCATGGCCTAAGAAAAACTTTTTGCCATTATATTCTTTCTGAATTGGTGCACGATGAATCTGCAATCCTATTTCTTTCGGTAAATAATCAAAAACCCACATATCATGATTACCTGTAAAATAATGCAACTCCACTCCTGCATCACTTAATTCAGCCAGCTTACCAAGCAACCTAACATATCCACGCGGAACTACCTCTTTATATTCGAACCAATAATCGAATACATCGCCCATCAAATATAAAATCTGAACATCGTTACTAATTGAATTTAGCCAAGAAATAATTTTATCTTCCCGTTTGCGGCTATCCGAATCGTTAGGAACTCCTAAATGGAAATCGCTAATAAAGTAAATTTTTTTGCCGGAGGATAAATTCACAATCAGAATAATTACGGTTTAGGTTCCATCAATTTGAAGAACTGATCCAATTGCGGAAGGATAACAATTCTAGTACGGCGGTTGGTTGAACGCCCTTCGGGAGTATCATTACTAACTACAGGGACATACTCACTGCGTCCTGCTGCTATCATACGAGCTGGATCAACGCCATATTGCTTTTGCAAAGTGCGTACAACAGATGCAGAACGCATAACACTTAAATCCCAGTTATCACGAATTGTCGCAGTAGCAATCGACTTATTATCGGTATGACCTTCCACCATGAACTGAACATTTGGTTGCGCTTTAATAACATCAGCGACCTTACCTAAAACTTCCTTTGCTCTTGGTGTTATATCATAACTTCCACTCTTAAATAACATCTTATCAGAAATAGAAATAAAAACGGCGCTTCCTTCTACATTAATATTAATATCATCGTCATTTACATCTTTTAATGCCCCTTTTAGGTTAAGCACTAATGCCATATTTAAAGAATCTTTTCGAGATAATTCAGTTTGCAAATTTCGGATATAACCTTCTTTAGCATTAATATTTTCCAGCGACTTCTTAATACTCTCTGCTTGTGTTGAGCTAATCACAGACAAATCGCTTAATTGTTGCAACATAGCGCCACTACTTTTTTTAGCACCAATTAATTCCTCTTCTAAGTTCCCGATTCGACTTTGCTTCTTTTTTGATTCTTCGATACAATCGCTAAGCATCAAATCAACCTTATCAAAACTTGTTTTTAAGGAATCATATTTTGAAACCTGTGCATTAAACTTTTTCTGACTTACACAACCTGTCATAAAATAGACAGCAACAAAAAACAATGCAATAACTTTTTTCATAAATTAGTTTTTATCAGATGCAAATCTAAAGTGTTTAAGCCTGCATAAAAAGACAATAAATCGATAATAATTACAAAATATCAACAACAATTAAGTCTTTTGTTTACGTTTCTTGGCAGCAGGAAAAAGTACATTATTTAAGATTAAACGATAGCCAGGCGAATTCGGATGTAAGGATAAATCTGTTTGTGGATCACCCACCATATGCTGATAATCTTCCGGATCATGTCCCCCGTAAAAAGTCCAAGTTCCTTTACCAAACTCACCATGAATATAACGAGCCTCATTAGCAGCTTTATTATCGCCCATAATAAGCACATTCGATTTTATGAGGTTTTTATTAAACGAAGTTGTCTGACCCATAAATCCTTTAATCACCTGTTCATGATTCTGACAAAGCATGCTAGGAACTACATCCCACTTAGCCGAGAATTCAAAAATGGTAAATACATCTTCGTTACGAGGCACTTTTCGTATATTAGTCATATCAATATCTGAAAACTCATATTCCAAAGGATTCGTTGAAAGTTTAAAATCTTTAAATGCCAATGTGTTATTATAATTCAATTTTGAATTATAGTTAGCAGTTGTACCATCACCATCGTAAATTTTATCACAGATATCAATTCCATCTGCAGATAATGCGATATCATAACTATCGGTCCCTGAGCACATCGAAAATAGAAACCCTCCACCAGAAAGAAACTCTTGTATTTTTTTAGCTACAGCTAATTTCAATTCAGATACTTTTTGATAACCTAATTTATGGGCTTTCGCTTCTTCGGAACGCACTTGTTCTTGATACCATGAAACAGTATGATAGGCGGCATAAAACTTTCCATACTGACCTGTAAAATCTTCGTGATGCATATGTAGCCAATCGTACTTTGGCAAGTTGCCTAACATTACTTCTTCATCATAAATCACATCGTAAGGTATCTCCGCATAAGTCAGTACAAGCGTAACAGCATCATCCCATGGCAACTTATCTTTAGGAGAATAAACAGCCATCTTAGGAGCCTTTTCAAGCTTAACTACATCCATGTTTACCTCGGGTTGTGCAATTTCATCTAGAATGCTCGCCGCTTGACCATCAGCAATTACATTAAAACTTACTCCACGCACACGACATTCATTTTCGAAAGCAGGGATTTGTTTTATCATGAAAGAACCACCACGATAATTCAACAACCATTGCACTTCTACATTGTTTGTCAACACCCAGTATGCAATACCATACGCTTTTATATGATTCGTTTGAGAATCATCCATCGGTATTAAAATATAAGCCGCTCTTACAGGTAAAAAACCGATTAAAAAAACGAAAACTAATACAATGATTTTTTTAAACATGTCCATAGAACGATTAATATTTTAGATTGTTGTCATCTTGAACTTAAAACATATCTTCTCCATCAGAATTCATACGTGAAGGAATTGTTACACTTCCACTGTTTTCATCAACTGAATAATTAGGAGACAGATTAGAAGACTTAGACAAATCGGTCTCATCTTGGAAATCGAAATGATTATAATCCGAGAATTTAGTTAAGTGCCCGATGAATTGCAATTTCACGTCTCCTAAAGAACCAGCGCGATTTTTCGCAATAATGATTTCTGCTAAATTCTTAGTAGATGTTCCATCTTCCAATGTTTCCAATTGGTAATATTCAGGACGATAAATAAACATAACCATATCCGCATCTTGCTCAATTGCCCCGGATTCACGAAGATCACTTAATTGAGGACGCTTTGAAGTACCTCTTGTTTCTACTGCACGACTTAACTGAGAAAGTGCTATAATAGGAATACTTAATTCTTTTGCAATACTCTTTAATGATCGGGATATATAAGAAATTTCTTGTTCACGATTTCCGCCTCTGTTACCATCTGACGTACCACTCATTAGTTGTAGGTAGTCAATTACAATTAATTTGATTTCCTTTTCTGCGACTAATCGACGGCATTTCGCTCTTAATTCTAGAATTGACAATGCAGGAGTATCATCAATATAAATTGGTGCTTTCGTAAGTTTAGTTACTTTTAAATTTAATCGTTCCCATTCATCTTTCGACAAATCACCTTTTCTCAATTTTGCAGAGCTAATTTCTGTTTCAGAAGAAATCAATCGATTCACAAGCTGCAACGCAGACATCTCTAACGAGAAAAATGCAACTGGATGATTTCTATCTAACGCGGCATTTTTTGCAAGACTTAATGTAAAAGCTGTTTTACCCATACCAGGTCGAGCAGCGATGATAATCAAATCTGATTTTTGCCATCCCATAGTATGACGATCCAATTCTGTAAATCCAGAAGGAACTCCTGTTACACCATCTGTTAATGTTCCAGCAATTTGTACATCATCAATAGCTTTAGTTACTAAGGTATGCATATCCTCATACTTTCTTCGGATATTCGACTCCGTTATAGAAAAAAGATTTTTTTCAGAACGATCCAGCAATTCTAATACATCAGTTGTTTCTTCAAATGCATCACGAATAGTTTCAGTAGAAATACGAATCAACTCACGCTGAATATATTTTTGCAAAACAACGCGAGCATGAAACTCAATATTTGCAGCTGAAGCAACGCGATTGGTTAACTGAGTAATATAGACAGCACCGCCAACTATTTCTAGCTCTCCGTTACTTCTTAGCTTTTGTGTTACTGTTAAAATATCTACTGGTTTTGTATCATGAAACAATGAAACAATCGACTTAAATATTTTTTGATTTGCTTCAACATAAAAACATTTTTCGTGTAATAAATCGATTACCTCCGCAACTGCATTTTTATCAATTAACAAAGCACCCAATACGGCTTGTTCTAACTCAGTTGCCTGAGGTGGTAATTTCCCCCCTTCAATAGCAGGAAAGGAAGCTGAGGGTATTATTTTTTTTCTGGTAGTTGGTTTTTCGTTTGCCATAATTCAAATTTACAATTCAGTGTTTAGTATTCGTAAATTATTTTTAAACAATATTGGATACGCTTTTATTTCAGCACTTTATCTTTTCGACAACAAAGCCGGCGCGATTTCTCAGGCCGGCTTGAAATTGATAACAACAATTAACAATTAATCATTTTTGTATACACCCATCGAGCAGAATTTATCTATCCGCTGGTTAACTCTTTCTTCAGGACTTAATTTATTTAATTCGGTCAGATGCTTCAAAATTTCCGATTTCACTGTTTCAAAAACTTCAGCGGGATTTACATGGGCTCCTCCTAGTGGTTCTTTAACAATACCATCTACTAAATGTAATCCGTTCATATCAGTTGCCGTTAATTTCAAGGCTTCTGCAGCTCGTTCTTTATTATTCCAGTTTCGCCAAAGGATACTTGAACATGACTCGGGAGAGATTACTGAATACCAGGTATTCTCTAGCATTAAAACTCTATCGCCAATACCAATTCCCAATGCACCACCTGAAGCACCTTCTCCAATGATAATACAAATCACCGGAACCTTTAAAATTGACATTTCATACAGATTACGAGCGATAGCCTCACCTTGTCCACGCTCTTCTGCTTCTAATCCAGGATAAGCCCCAGGAGTATCTATGAGTGTAACAATTGGCTTATTGAACTTCTCTGCCAACTTAAACAATCGAAGAGCTTTTCGATACCCTTCTGGGTTAGGCATTCCAAAATTACGATATTGGCGCTGTTTGGTATTATTCCCTTTTTGCTGACCAACAAACATCACTGTTTGTCCGTTTATATCGCCAAAACCACCAATCATTGCTTTATCATCTTTCACCTGACGATCACCAAAAAGTTCCATAAAATTGCCATCCGTCATTGCGTTGATATAATCCAATGTATATGGACGGTCTGGATGACGCGATAATTGAACACGCTGCCAAGGAGTAAGATTAGAATAAATCTCTAATTTGGCTTTAGCTATTTTCTCTTCAAGATCCTTAATTGCTTTCTGCACATTCACTTTTCCTTTCTCTTGAATCTGCTTCGCTTTTGTTAACTGATCATGTAATTCTTCAAGCGGTTTCTCAAAATCCATCAACGTTGTACCCATGATTTAATATTTTTAATTCTTTGCAAAGATATCCGAAAATAAAAAAAAGTAGATTCGCAGAGTGAAACTTTGTTCAAGATTCTGAAAAATGATTGTATTCCCTCATTGTAAAATAAATTTAGGTCTCCATGTAGTTCGTAAGCGGACAGATGGATTTCATGATATTGAGACGGTTTTTTACCCTATTTCCTGGAAGGATATGTTAGAGATCAACGAGAGCATACAGGGTGATTTTGATATGGAAATCAGCGGTTTAAGTATATCAGGCAACATTCAATCGAACTTGATTTATAGAGCCTGGCAGCTTATTAAATCAGACCATCCATTACCGCCAATTCAGGTACATTTACATAAGTTGTTGCCCATGGGCGCTGGCTTAGGAGGAGGCTCTTC
>CANFIN010000076.1 GCA_947447155.1 Bacteroidota bacterium
TAGCCGATTCACTTCGCTTGTTTAAATCAACACCTGTGATTTTAGGAATAATTTCTCCGCCTTTTTCGACATAAACAAAATCGGCATAATGCAAATCGAGTTTAGCAATCTGATCAGCATTATGCAAGGAGGCGCGCTTTACTGTTGTACCTGCTAGCAGCACAGGCTGTAAATTAGCAACAGGTGTAATAGCTCCCGTACGTCCCACCTGATAAGTAACTTCTAGCAATTGAGTAGTAGCCGATTCTGCTTTAAATTTATAAGAGATTGCCCAACGTGGCGATTTAGCTGTGAAGCCCAATTCTTCCTGCTGCGAAAATTTATTGACTTTTATTACTATTCCATCTATATCAAAAGGTAATTCATGTCGTGCATTATCCCAGTGATGAATATATTCCATTACTTCTGAAATAGAATTACAAACCGTTCTATGATCAGAAACATGAAACCCAAATTTAGTCATAGCATTTAACGACTCCTCATGCGTATTAAAAACAGATGGGCCGTAGTAAGCATATAAAAAACAATCAAGACTTCTTTTTGCTACTTCTGCGCTATCTTGCATTTTCACAGTTCCAGCTGCACAATTTCTAGGATTTGCAAATGGTGCTTCGCCGATGTCAGCACGTTCTTCGTTTATTCGATTAAAAACTTTGTGAGGCATGATCACTTCACCACGCACTTCAAATTCATCAGGGAATTCTGTTTCATTCACATTTTTTAAATGAAAGGGAAGTGATTTTATTGTTTTAATATTAGCTGTTACATCATCACCTTTAATTCCATCGCCACGCGTAATAGCTTGGAATATTTTTCCGTTTTTATAGGTAATGCCAATAGCAACTCCATCAAATTTTAATTCACAGGCATACTGTACTTGCTCATCAGTAATTATCTTTTTAATTCGACTATCAAAATCAATTAGCTCTTCTTCAGAATAAGTATTTCCGAGTGAAAGCATTGGAAACTTATGTTCAACAGTTTTAAACTCTTTTGTAATTTGTCCACCTACGCGTTGAGATGGACTATGCGGAAAGCAATACTCTGGAAATTTTTTTTCAAGCCCAATAAGCTCATTTAACAAATTATCAAATTCAAAATCTGTAATTAATGGAGCTGCGTCCACATAATATCTATAGTTGTGTGATTCTATTTCTTCACTCAACTGATTTATTTTTAACAAAGCTTCTTCTTTCGTCATAAAGAAGTATTATTGAATTCGTGTAAACTTATAATTATTCGGGGGAGAAACAATCAGCGGTACTTTTTCAATTGTAATATTACTTGTATCAAGTCCAAAAGCTTTCTCTTCTGAGATTGTATACTTTTTCATAAAAAAGTAAATATTCAAAATCACTTTCGTGTAAACATCAAGTGTGTTTTCGAAAGACAAAAATTTCTCCATTACAACAAACTTAAAATCACCAATTAAATGTTGCTTGTTTAACGAAGCATAACGACTGATAATGTCAACTTCTTTATTATTAACTAACTCTTCTACTACTTGACGAAACATTAAATTAATTTTTGGAGCAACGCGAAATCCTAATTTAAATCGGATATGAATAATTTTATCATTCACCAACTCACGAACTTTGTACTCCATTTTGTAAGGTTCATCCACAACATCTAAATGAACAAACCAATATATATCTGCGCGCTTAGGTTGTTTTTGAAGGATACTATAAATTACTTTATTTTCTACTTCATCATCATGTGAAGCACTGGTTAGATAAACCAGATGTGTGGAGTATTTAGGAATTGAATCATCCATACTAACATCACTTATTATTTCATAATAATTTGAAAGCTTAACAAACTCCAATAACGATGTTCTAATTTTTCTTGCTTCACTCCAAACATACATAATAAAAATGATGGCAATTGCAATACAAACAGTAACATAGCCGCCATGTTTAAACTTATCAAGATTCGCAATTAAAAATGCTATTTCAATAGAACCAAAAACTACTAGAACGAGTCCGATAATAATCTTAGAATATTTTTTTAGATATAGATAATAAGTAAGTAGAGTAGTGGTCATAAGCATTGTTAAAACAATTGCTAATCCATAAGCTGCTTCCATTTTACCTGACTCCTGAAAGTATAATACAATACCAATACAGCCAAGACACATTAACCAATTAATTGTAGGGATATAAAGTTGTCCTCTTATATCAGTTGGGTATTCAATTCTTCCTTTGGGAAGGAAATCCATGCGCATACCTTCATTAATCAAAGTAAATGTCCCACTTATCAATGCCTGACTCGCCACGATTGCTGCTGAAGTTGCTATTCCAATTCCAAACGGTAAAAACCAACGAGGCATTAAAACATAAAATGGTTTTAAGTCGCCTAAAGTAGTTCCGGCATGTTGCATTAGCCAAGCTGCCTGTCCGAAGTAATTAACCAATAAAGCAACCTTCACAAAGATCCAGCTAACACGAATATTTTGTCTGCCGCAATGTCCTAAATCAGAGTATAAAGCCTCAGCACCTGTGGTGCATAAAAACACAGCACCTAATAACCAGAAACCATTGGGATAGCGAACTAATAAATCAAATGCATAAACAGGATTGATTGCTTTTAATACCATTGGAAATTCCACTAGCTGATTCAGACCAAGAATCAACAGCATCGAAAACCAAATAAACATAACAGGCCCGAAGAAGCGACCAACGAACTTTGTCCCGAATTGCTGAATGAAGAACAAGAAAAAAATGATTGAAATGACAATGGGAATAATTTTAATATTAGGATTAATAACTTCCAATCCTTCAATAGCGGAAGCCACCGATATGGGAGGCGTAATAATTCCATCAGCCAATAAAGCAGCTCCACCGATCATTGCTGGAAAAAACAACCACTTAATATGCATCTTTCTAACAAGTGCATAAAGAGAAAAAATTCCTCCTTCACCTTTATTATCGGCGCGCAAGGTTAATATAATATACTTGAAAGTTGTTTGCAGTGTTAATGTCCAAAATATACATGAGAGTCCACCTAAGACCAACTGCTCCGTTATTGTTCTGCTTCCCACAATGGCATTCATAACATAAAGTGGAGAAGTACCAATATCACCGAATATAATTCCAAGCGTTACAAGCAGGCCAGCTGCCGATACTTTGTTGTGGTCAATATGTCCTGTAGCCATAATGGTGCAAATATACTTTTAAAGGATGTAAAATCTCAGAATTGCCCCCTTATTTTTAAATGATTTGATGCTTAAAAATTAATATATTTGGGTTCGATTTTACACTATGAATTCTAAAAATGAAAGGCTGCTGCATGTTTTAGGCAGTATTATGATAATTTGTGGCTTTTTAGCTTACTACTACGCAGGATCAAAAGCTATTTCAGTATTAATCTCATCATTAGGAGGAGGAGCAATTGCTTGGTTAATTGCTTATTTACAAAAAATAGGTAAAATCACAACGTGGACAGGTTTCGCATTTTCGTTGATTTGTTCTGTTATATTTGGTCAGCGTTGTTTAGCTAATTTGATGGCACTTATAGGTATTATTCAAAATAGATTAACCTCGAATGCCTATCACAAAAGTATTTATGTAGTTTTGCTTAGTATCATATGTGTAAGCTCCATATGTTCAATGATTGTTTACTATGTAAATTTAGAAGATTCAAAAAATAAATAATATGAAAACAAGAATAAAAATAAATTCAAATGGATCTATTCGTGTAGAAGGCGATTTTGAAATTGTAGACCATGAAGGAAATCCTTATAACTTAAATGGCCGAACTTCGGTAGCTCTTTGTCGTTGTAATTTATCGAGCAATCGTCCATTTTGCGACGGCGCTCATAAAGGAAAGTTTGATTGTGCTTCAGTAGCATTTGAACTACCTGCTCCTAAAGTCTAATTAGGTAATTTATTTACTGCATCCTGAAACAACGGATCGCCAAGCAATGAATTAAAATCTGTTGTTTGGTTTACTCTTGCTCGTTGGTTAAAGCCTTTTTTACCAGCTGTATTTAAAAAATCTATAACTCTAATTTTATTATTTATTCTAGCTTCCATAACGGCTGCTAAAAACCATGCTTCTGAATTATCAGGATCGATATTTCTGTATAAAACAGAAAGGTAATAAGCATCTTGATTTGAATTTGCTTTCATGGTCTTATCAAGATTCATATAACACATCAAACTAAGTCCATTACGAATACGCATTAACTGAGCTTGCTTTAAATTGTTTTTTTCATTGATAATCGATGAATTTAATTTCTGCATTTCATTATACCACCAAATTGTATCTTTCGTACCCATTGCAGCATAATAATTATTCTTAATTCCTGATTCCTCTTTTACAAGATTCTGCTCCATATTTTTCTCCGATAGGTAATTCGATGATTGAATCATTGTTGCATAAGCTTCGCCGTATTTATCAATATCTTTTTGATATGCAAGTGACTTAACAATTCGCTCATAAAATAACGATTTATGAATCTTCGAAGTTGAACAGTAATGCGATTTATCAAGTGAATCATATGTCGAAAGAACAAGGTCTAATTTCGTTTTATCGCTTTCAATACTATCACGTACTGCAAAGGCTGTAAAAATGGCTAAGCATTCTTTCATTTTATCTAACGATGGCCATTCATGAATCCCTTTGTCACGCATAATTAACACTCTGCTACGCTGATCTTTATCTTGAATATCATTTAAAGCGAGAATCTCTGGTAAATTCATATCGCCATCATTAGCAGCAGCAATAATAACGGAAGGAGTTAAATTCTTCCAGTTATCAATTGGAAATCCAGCACCAGCAACCATTAATCCCTGAATTCCTGAACCACTCATTGCAAGCATCGCCGCATAGCGCGCTCCACCAGAAAACCCACCTACATAAACGCGGGTAGGATATACAGGGAGCTGACTAGTAAGGCTGCCTAATAATGATTGCATCGCATGACCTGCTGCTTCTCCGTCAAGACCGTTTTTAATAGCATTCGTAGACATTAATATATACTCAAACTTATCCGCAGCAGATTTGTATTTTTCTATTGCAAAATGTGCATCACCATGCGGATCGAATAATAACAATACAGGATACTTTTTACCTTCTAAAAAAGACTTTGGCAGGTAATACGAAAATTGTATTGTTGGATCTAGCGAACACGACCTATCGATAATGTCCGAAGTTGCTTGATCTATTGATTCAGTATTTTTTGATTCCGAAGATTGTTTACTAACAGAATTTGAAGAACATGATAAAAACAAGCCTGTCATCAAAACCATTAATAACATAAATAATCTATAATATTTCATAGAATAAATATTAAATTTTACGATAATTCTTGTATTCAAAGAAACGATGACCTGTTAGAATTTCTAGCCAATTCAAAATCCTGTATTTAAACTTCAACCTTACTTTTGACAAATCAAACTGAAAATCCCAATCCACTTTTGCAATCCGACTATTCATCACTATAGGATGAAATCCTTGATAAGCCACCAAGGAATCGATGGAATTATAATCATATTCATCTGCCTGCACCATATTTTTCACAGTTTCATCATTGTGCCAGAGTTTATGAAAATTCTTTTGTTTTTCTGTTTGCAAATGCGGATTTTTTACCCAACCATAATGATATATAAAAGCATTTATTGGCTTTACTTTTAGCTTTCGATTGTCAATTCTAAATCCTTGCGCGTCTTTATAAGAATAAACGCCGATGTTATTTCTAACAATGCGAATTTCATTTCGATACCATTTACGCGAATTACCAATGTATTGATAACTGCCATAAAAATGTCGGTAGTTAAACAGAAGACCTTCTACATTCAAATCATCTTTATAATAAACCATTGCATTGCGAATAGCTTCATAATCTTCTTCGTGAAGCACTTCATCACCTTGCAAATAAAAACACCAATCAGCATCATGCGCTACTGCTGCTAAGGCTTTATTGGTTTCAACAGCAAGTATTTTTCCACCTTCACGAAGGGAATCATCCCAAACAGAATGAATAATTTTAATTTTAGGAGAGCCAATGTTTTCTATTAATCCAAGTGTATTATCATCCGAATCACCTACACAAACAACTAATTCATCAACAAGGGGCAGGAGGGAAGTGATTGATTCAATTACAGGATAATCGTAACGAACTGCATTACGAATAAAAGTAAATCCCGCAACCTTCATTATTAATTTATTTAATTACTACTTTGTAATTGCTTACTAACAAACAAATCCCATTCTTCAAGCTGTGAATTTTTCATCACACGAGGAAATTTATTTTGGTTACCAATTTTACCTTTGCTTTCCATCCAGTTTAAAAACACCTGATGTGATAAAACGACAACTACAACATCTTTAAGTGCAGAGGTACGCTCAACACGATAATCATCATTCAACATTTTTAATTTCGAATCTATTAAAAGCTTTAATTGATCAACAGAAACTTTGTCATCAGTGCCGATATACCATTTATGCGCGAACATACTTCCGTGATTAACACCTCCTACAGTAAATTCATTAATTCGAATATCTAATTCTTCAGAAACCATTTCAATGGCCTTATTCATATTGTCTACCGACAAATGTTCTCCACACAAACTCAAATAATGCTTTGTTCGTCCCGAAATAATAATCTCTGCCTTAGCAACATTTGTAAACTTCACTACATCACCAATTAAATAACGCCATGCTCCTGCACAAGTAGAAATAAGTAATGCATACTCTTCATCTTCTTTTACTTCATCAATCAATAAAGTCTTAGGTTTCTTTACTAATTCACCATCACTATTAAAATTCTCTTCATTAAAAGGAACGAACTCATAAAAAAGTCCGTTATTGGTGACTAATTTCATTGAACGATTATCTTGTTCATCCTGATAAGCAATAAACCCTTCAGAAGCAAGGTATGTTTCAATGCAAGTTAATGGCTTACCAACTAATGAATCAAAACTCTTTTTATAAGGCTCGAATGAAACACCTCCATGCACATAAATAGTTAAGTTAGGCCATAGGTCGTGAATATTTTTTAGCTGATGTCGCTCGATAATTTTTTCAAGTAATAGCTGACACCAAGCAGGAACACCGACTAAAATTCCGATATCCCATTTAGGCGCATTATCAACTATTTCTTCAAGTTTAGTAGACCAATCTGTTTCACTCGCTATTTTCTTTCCTGGCTTATAAAAATGTTGAAACCAAAATGGAATTTTACTCGCCGTAATTCCACTTAAATCACCTTCAAAATAAGATCCTTTCTGATTTAAATGTGTGCTACCACCAAGCATTAAAATACCCTTAGAAAAAATATCATGTGGCAAGCCTTGATAGCCACCTAAAGAAATTATTTGACGGATACTTGTTCGTTGAATAGCTTTCACCATATCCCTTGTTACGGGAATATGCTTACTAGAACTTTCGCTAGTACCACTGCTAAGTGCGAAATAATTTACATTACCAGGCCAGCAAACATTCTCTTGGTTATGCAACGATTTGTTCCACCATTGTGCATAGATTGAATTATAATCATGCACAGGAACTGTTGCTCTAAACTTATTTACAAAATTGCGAGAGTTTACCATATTGGAAAAATGGTAGTTCTGTCCGAACATGGTAAACTCCGATTTACGCAATAATTTTTTTAATTCTTTTTTCTGATAGTATAAAGGAGACTTTTCTGTACGACGAATTTTATGCCTCAGTTCAATTCCTTTTTTAATTATACTTGCCAGAATAGCCATTGCTTTATGTTAAAGTTTCTAACTTTTACGATTACATATTTTTGATGATTTCATCACCGAATTCAGAACACTTCAACATTGTAGCGCCTTCCATCAAACGATGAAAATCATAAGTAACACGCTTCACAGCGATGCTCTTTTCAATTCCGCGATACATTAAATCAGCAGCTTCATTCCATCCTAAATGTTCCATCATCATTGCACCTGATAAAATAACAGATCCTGGATTTACTTTATCCTGATTAGCATATTTAGGAGCTGTTCCGTGAGTAGCTTCGAAAATTGCATGACCAGTTACATAATTAATATTTGCACCTGGCGCAATACCGATTCCACCAACTTGAGCCGCTAATGCATCTGATAAATAATCACCATTCAAATTCAATGTTGCAATCACATCAAAATCTTCAGGACGAGTTAATACTTGTTGTAAAGCGATATCTGCAATCGCATCTTTCACTAAAATTTTTCCTGATGCAAGTGCAGCCTTTTGTTCTTCATTGGCAGCAGCTTCACCTTTTTCTTTCTTGGTCTTTTCCCACTGCATCCAAGTATAACATTTGTCGCCGTATTTACTTTCTGCTAATGCATAACCCCAATCGCGGAAACCACCTTCGGTAAATTTCATGATGTTACCTTTATGTACAATCGTTACCGATTCTTTTCCATGTCGGATAGCGAACTCAATTGCAGCACCTACTAAACGTTCTGTCCCCACTTTACTAACTGGCTTAATGCCAATTCCAACATTCACAGCAGTTGCTTCAGCACTTGTATCAGCACCTGCAGTCTTTAAATAAGCTTCTGCTTTTTCTGCTGTTCCAAAACGAATTTTATTAAACTCTTTCGGAAACTCTTTTGCAATAAAGTCTAACATTTTTGCATTCTCAGGAGTACCTGCTGCAAATTCAATCCCAGCGTAAATATCTTCTGTATTCTCACGGAAAATGGTCATATCAACCGCTCCAGGATTTTTCACTGGAGAAGGAGTTCCTTCAAACCAACGAACTGGACGAAGACAAACATACAAATCAAGAATCTGACGAAGTGCCACATTCAATGAACGGATACCACCGCCTACTGGAGTAGTAAGTGGACCTTTAATACCAACTAAATATTCATTAAAAGCCTGAAGTGTTTCATCTGGCAACCAATTGCCAGTTTGATTAAATGCTTTTTCACCAGCTAATACTTCTTTCCAGATAATTTTTTTCTTTCCACCATAAGCCTTTTCAACTGCTGCGTCCATAACACGAACAGATGCTGCCCAGATATCTGGACCGGTTCCATCACCCTCGATAAAAGGGATGATTGGTTGATCAGGTACTACTAACTTTCCATTTTGAATTGAGATTTTTCCGCCTTCCATTTCTAATTTATTTTTTGATTTTTATTTTTTTCAGGATGTAAATTTACAATTTATTCGTTCTTAATAATCGATTTCTAGTCCAAGTCGTATTCTTAATTCATCAATTGAAGGATTTTGTTCCTTCATTACTCGATATTTATCTTTAGGGTTGGTGATTAATTCCTTCGATCCACTTTTATCTACGATGCGCGTACTAAGTAATACATTATCATTTTTTAATTTATTTCGAAGAAAATCCATGATATCAGGTTTCTCTTCTTGCAAGATTAAATCCTGAGCCATATTATGAATCACAAGTTCAATTTCGTTTTCAGCAATCAAAGTAGGTTTATTCATAATTAGCGTAGTATAAATCTGATGGCCACCCGATTTATTATAACGCTCTGCAAACTCCGCCCAAACAGTTTGCATTTCTAGTTCATCAATTTTTGAATTTAATTTTGATTCTTTTATTTGAGCTCCTGAATCTCCCTCGTTTTTGATTTCTTCTTTAGGCTTTCCAATAGCAGAAAGTGAAATGCCCATCATTCCGCTTAATCCTTTTACAACTACAGGAGCCTCTTTTACTTTTTCTTCAGTCTTAGTTTTTTCTGCAGGAACCACAGGAATTGCTTCCGGTATAATTGGATTAGTTTTTTCTTCTACAGGATTTGATTGCGCAACAACAGTAGTTGGTAATGGTGTTTCAACAACAGGAGCAGAGGTAGAAGTACTTACTATAGGAGCCGAAGCAACAGGCCCAGCAGGAGCAGATTGTTCCTGTTTAACAGGAGGGACTGTAGTTATTAATTCAGGATTTTTTTTTTCGCCTGATAA
>CANFIN010000077.1 GCA_947447155.1 Bacteroidota bacterium
CCAAAGTTTGATGTAACCGTATAGTACAATGTTGTATCTAATCCAACAAATGTGATATCATTAAAAACTCCAGTTCCCGTAAAAGTTGTAGTATTGTTTGCTTGCCCTACTATAATAGAACCAATGGCTTTATTACTATTATTTAAATAGGTCATAGGCTGACAAGTATAATCCCATGTTTCGCTCTGTGTTAAATAATATACACCAGGAGTAGTTGGAGCTATAAAAGAACCATTAAATGTATTTGCATAACCATTATTTATCGATTGTTCACATTGAATTGTGTTTGATGTTCCTCCCAAGCCAATATAAGATTGTTCTACACAACTAGGACATGCCCCATTAATATTATCAAACACAACCGACATACTGTAAGAAAGCGTTACTGTTGCACCCGGAGATACAGTAGCAGCGTTAGATCCGCCATTAATAGAAACGCCTGTATATGTAATAAATCTCGTTGCTGCATCAAGCGTAACTGGTGATGCAATTGGATCTACCACTATTATTGAATTATTATTTGAAGCTTCAGAAACATTAATCGTAAATGGTGATGAATAACATCCGCCACCAGATGATGTAATATTAACATTAGGATTTTCGTGAACGTTAATTGTAATTGATGTTGTAACAACACAACCAGCACTATCAACATTTACAGTTATTGTTTGAGGTCCTGGTGTATTTCCTTCTGATGCATTTGCATTAAAAGTAATTTGAGTTTGTGCATCACCTGTTGACCAACTATACGTAGCGTTTTCGATTGAATCAACGGTCAACACCACTAGATCACCATTACAAAAATTACCACTTTCTGAATTTGCTGTTATAACAGGATTAAATGAACATGGCAAAGTGCAGTTATTACTTGCATTTATTTCTACTGAAGCAGTTGCTGTATTTTGACATCCGCCCAGATCTGTTACATTGTAATTGTAGGTTCCTATTGAGAGATTTAAAGTATCATCACCTGAAATTGTATAATTATTCGTACCACCACTTACTTGTAAAGTAACAGAGGTGGTATTTCCAGGACATAGCGAAGAAAGTATAGGCGTAGCAGTTAGTGCTATTGGTGTACCACCTGCATTAATTGTTGCAGACAACACATTACTTGAGCACCCTGAAGCATCTGTTACTATTACCGAATAACTACCTGGCGATAAGCCATAGAAAACAGGATCACTTGATTGATTAGTATATCCATCAGGCCCATTGATACTATAATTATATCCACCATTTTGACTATTCCCTCCACTAGCACCTACTATGTTAATTACTCCATCCCCTAATCCTTCACAAGTTTCGTCGGTACTATTAAGTATTCCTAAATCTATTGCACTAAACTGGTTTAATGTAATTGAATCTGTTGCCGAACATCCCTGACTACTTGATACCACATAGGTAATTGTTGTATCTAATCCAGTAAAAGTAATTCCCGAAAAATCACCAACACCCGACAACGATACGTCTTCATTAATAAATGCTGAAACGTTTACTGAAAAAGCACTTCCATAACATCCACCACCTTCTGAATAAATATTCACCACAGGATTATCATGCGTTATTATTAAAATTGAAGGTGTAGCAATACAACCAGCACTATCAATTGTAACAGTATATGTTTGATTATATGAAGGGCTTCCCTCAAAAATCGCATTCGGATCAGCATTGAAAGAAATAACATTAGAATTGCTTCCTGTTGACCAAGTATAAGTTGCATTTGGAATTGAAACAACTGATAATGTTACTAGCTCGCCGGCACAGTAATTATTGTTTGCCGAATTAGCTATGATTTCCGCATTGAAATTACATGGCGAAGGACAATTAGTATCCAGTGTAATTTCTATTGTTGCAGTATCGGTATTTTGACATCCACCTAAATCAGTTACATAATAATTGTAAACACCAATTGAAAGATTATTTGTGTCATCACCACTAATTGAATAACTATTCGATCCTCCATTTATTTGCAATGAAATATTAGTTGTTGTACCCGCGCACAAAGAATAACTTTGGGCATTGGCATTAATTCCAATTGGGACAACTCCAGGATTGATTGTTGCTTCATAAAAATTGCTTGAGCAACCATTAAAATCAGTAGCAATTAATTGATAACTGCCTGGACCCAAGTCAAAGAAAGATGGGTTAGCTGATTGATTAGTGTATCCATCAGGACCAGAAATGTTATAGTTATAGCCACCATTTTGTGTATCTCCTCCAGTTGTACTCAAAATAGAGATTACACCATCTTGTAATCCAGCGCATGTTTCATTATTTGCAATTACGCTGACGATATTAACTGGAGCCGATTGCGTCAATGTAATTGAATCAGTAACTGAACAACCTTGACTTGAAGTAACTACATAAACAAGTGTAGTGTCGGATCCTGTAAATGTTATACCCGGAAAATCCCCATTTCCTGACAACGATACATCTTCATTAATAAATGCTGAAACGTTTACTGAAATTGGTGTCCCATAACAACCTCCTCCTTCTGAATAAATTGAAACTGTTGGATTTTCATGAGTTGTTATTACAATCGAAGGTGTAGCAATGCAACCAGCACTATCAATTGTTACAGTATATGTTTGATTATATACTGGAACGCCTTCAATAATTAAACTAGCATCGGCATTAAAAGAAATAATATTAGAATTGTCTCCAGTTGACCAAGTATAAGTTGCATTTGGAATTGAAACAACTGATAATGTTACTAGCTCGCCGGAACAGTAATTATTATTTTGCGAATTAGCTATGATTTCAGGATTGAAATTACAAGGAGGCAATACATTTAAAATAACATTTGTCGAAAATACAGTATCACACATCCCAATAACTCTTAAACGGTACTGATATCCATTCATATTAGTATCAGGGAAGTTTATTGTTAGTGTATTCGTATACATCCCGCTATACATATAATCATCAAAAATTGTTGTAAAACCATTACCGGTCCCATCATTTAGTTCCCAAATCAGACTTGTACAGTTTGGAGGGCTCATTACTTGAGCAGAGATTAATTTTGGAACATTATAGGAAGCCACTATTTGAGATACTAGTGGATAAATTATAGGTGGTGCACATGGATGCGGATGATAAGCCACCTGGTCTATATTCACATCAAAATAATCGCCATTAGGCGCATAAGAACCTATACCTATATTTCCATTAAAATAAAATTGAATCTTTGATATATTAGGCCAGTTTACATTCAAGTTGTAATAACCATTTCCCAGTACAAACAAGGAGTCCGTAAAATCAATGCTATAAGTTGTGTTTCCTAATGAATCAATACCATAGATCTTAAAAAAAGATAAATCATTAAAATTTTGAGGAATAAAAATTTTAAGACTCATTAAATCAAAAATTCCACAAGTGCTTAAAGTACCACCAGAGCCACCAAATTGCAAGGATTGATTACCAGCAAATGCATTAGGTGCAAATCCATCAATGTGACCATTTCCAATAGAAGCATCCCATGCAAATCCATTTTCTGTCCAATTGCTATTACCAGGAAAACCCGATTCAAAACGAAGCGTATCTGGTGCAGGAGGTGGTCCTTGCGAGAAAACCTTTTCAGAAGCTAAAAAGAAGAAAGTGGTTAATACCAATAGTTTCGAAGACCAGTTTTTTAGGTCTTTAGTAAAAATTTTCATGAAGTATTTAATTTACGTTTAAGTTGAAATGCAGGTTGTTGATTTAAATTAAAGAATTATAGATTTCAGGTTTAAATTCTTAAGTTATTTCTTTCTTTAGAACAATAAATCACCTGAAATAAATAGTTTGATGCAATTTAAAATAAAATTATGGTTTTACAATATTTTTTTGTTTAATTATTTATTAGAACAAATTAAAAAACAACTGTTTAGGAAAAATAAATGTTACCAAACATCAAAAATCTGTTACGAAAGCGCAAATCGAACCTATTAAACCCTAACATTATTCATTTTAATGCGAGGGGATTTAGTGGCTATTATAATTTTTTCCAACAAAAAAGGGAGCGCTCGCCCCCTTTTATAAATTAGAATTATTTTAAGTATATCAAAAATCGCTATTTAATGCTTTTCATACATCTAACTGAAAACCCTAAGTTTTTAGAAGTTTTAAAGCGGTCAATATTGCCATTAAAATAACTTAACAAACGACCATAAGCTTCGGCTGTTGAAGATGCTGTGGCTGTCCACCAATATCCATAGGCTCCGACATCATTACATTTCCCATCACCACTTTTATTCCCACCTGCGAAGCCTAAAAAGTTAGAAGTACCTGTAGCGCCTGTGTTTGGAGTGGTCCAATGAGTAATACCTATTTCTTTTAATTCGCCGCCAGCAATTTCACTTTGTACTCTTTTAAGTTCAGTAGTATCTGCATAATCATCTAAAAACTTAACCATTTTGTTCCATTCTGAATCTTTTGGAACATGCCAACCAACAGGACATAAACCTGCAGGGTTAGCAATTGCATACCAATTATACAATAAACCAAATGCATTTTCTTTGATTGAGTCATTATCATAAACCGCACACGCGCCCGTTTTATCAGCGGTCCACTGTGCCTTAGTAATATTTTTAGAAATAGACTTTCCATTACGATACTTTTTGGTTCTTAGATTTTCTTGAAGCCAAACCTGTTTACCTATTACGACAGTATGATAAACATTTCCATCAACATCTTTAACTATTAATGGAATAGAATCAGATGGGGGATTGAATTGAATTCCTTTTGAAAAACAAAACTGTGTATCGCCAATTAATAACGATATCATTGCTATCAGAATTAACCTTGAATAACTATTCATAATTTTTAATTTATCGAGTGTTTTTAAATTAACGAAATAAAATTAAAATTTATTTCATAATAATCTATTACGAACAAATTTAAAATCCTGTTACATTTTGCATATTACGTTGCAACCAATTACTTTCAGGGTAATAAGCCTTTTTATCTATCGTATGTATAGCATAGGCATGCCTCGACTTTCCGCTTGTATTGGGCTTGCTATAATGTGGCAAATAACCATCTAATACGATACATGTTCCTTTCTTTACTTCTAACGGAATCATATCCGCTAAATCATAAGGTGCATCATCAAGCGTGATCATTTCTGTTCCACCACCATCTTTTCTTTTGAACCAAGAACGTAACGATGTTTTATGTCCACCTGGCTTTGCCCACATGCACCCATTCTCAATTGTTGCATCTTCTAACGCAAACCAAAATCCGATGCATGATGCTGGCTCGGTATAAAGAAAACTCGCATCCTGATGAACATCCACAACCCCTCCTATTTTTGCATGTTTAAAGATGTACATGCTTTGAATAATCAACCAGTCTTCGAGTCCTAAATCAAAAGCCAGTTTTTTCATTTGTGGCGATCGTGTAAATAAATTAAATACCGGATCTAAATCATGCATTGCATGTCCGATTTTATTCAACGAATGAAAGACATCATTCTTTAACTCACCCTTATTATCAAACGCATCTTTCTCGAAAAAGAAAGAAATATTATCTCCTGAACTCATAAAGTAATCATCACTGGTTTTTGTTTGCTCTGAAGTTTCAAAGACGGAAGCATGTCCTTTGTAATCAAAACCTCTCGACAGTTTTTCTGCCTGAGCCATTAATTCATCACATGCTTCCGCTGTGTTAAAATCAGGAAGAACTAAATAACCATCCTGTAAAAACCTTTCTTTTAATGTCATTATTGAACGCTTACTTTTTGAATGCTTATTCCTTTATCAGTTTTTACTTTCACAAAGTACATTTGTTTTGCTACGTTACTTAAGTTGATTTGTGTCTGATAAACAGCTGATGTATTTGTCTCAGTCGATGAATAAAGTTCTTTACCATGGATATCCACTACCGTTACATTCACTTTCCCAATAGCATCATCTACTTTTAAGGTAAATGACCCGTTGTTAGGATTCGGAATAACAGAAATATTAATCGATTTATTTAACTCATCAACACCAGTCACCTGGAAGATTCGCTTCGTAGCAATATCATCTGCAGCATTTGCATCTCCAGTTTTAGTTACTAATGCATGAATAGTATAATCATTTACTATCGACATATCCGCTGTCTGACTAAATGTATATTCTAAGCTATCTCCTGCTAGAATGGTTGTGTTGATAATATCAGTTGCAATCAAACTACCATTCACAAAACAACTTACTTCGGGTTGAATTAAATCGATAGACCCAGAATTTTTAATCATCACCTTCACTACTTCATTCGCTGATAACTGAGAAGCAAATGCAGGAGCAGTAATTCTTGTTGCAGTAGCATTGATATAATCAGAGAAGTTTTGTGCAGAATCGCTACTCTCAACTACGTAAGCATGTATACGGAAATAAGGTTCTGTATGACTTCCTCCATTATATCCAGTATTTAAAGCATTGGAATATGTTTGAAGTGTATATCCGATTGAAGAAGTTGATCCTGGGGTAATGCTACCCGTTAGATTGTTCTCGATTGGCGTTACTCCTTGTCCAGGACACCATCCTGCTCGAGAAAGCGTCCATGTACCACTTTGATTAGCACATGAATTTTGTCCGCAGTTATTCTTCCATACATTATGACTGAAAGCTGTCGTACCATTTACTTTAACGCTATGCGTTGCATTATAAAACTCTGCTGCATTACTTGTATTCCCTTGACCATGACCAGTAATTGTCATTCGTAAATTTGATGTTTTTGTTTTTGCTTCAAAAGGGATGTTGAAGTTTGGTAAAGTGTATGGAATCGTTGGATCACCATAGATATGATAATCGGTATTCCAAAGCGGAGTAATTTTCTGGAAAGGATAAGGATTTGTTCCACCAATAAATTCGAAAGTTACTTTTAACAACCAGCCTGATGCACCCCAAACCTGAATGAACGATTGTAGTTTTTGTTTTCCTACTAACAATGTTTTGAAGTCTGTTACATCAATATCCCAAGGACCACATGCCAATCCGTATGGCGTAATAAATCTTCCTAACTCATATTCTTGTCCGTTTTTAAATATCGAAACTTTACCTGTCTGATCCCAAGGGTCGCAGCCAGTTGTAGGACAAGCAACGGATACATGCATTATAATCTGACTCCATTGTTCAGGACCTTCAGGGAAAATCACATCTGCAAAACGTGTTTGTCCGTTAGCAGCAAAATCATGTTGCACATTATTAAATGCAATGATTGTATTGCTTGTTCCAGGTTTTGTCAATGAGATGAAAGATGAATCATTTCTAAAATCATTATCGTTCGTTAATTGCGCACGAGCAGAAATTGTTGACGTTGTTAAAGCCGAAATATCTTCTACTTTATTGAATAATGCTGTATAAACCTGATTAGGTTGTAGCGTAGTAAAGATAGTATCGTTAACTGCTGTGCCATTGTTCACACGGTAAGAAACAGGAATATTTGAAATAGCATTAAATCCTGTGTTCTTTACTTTTACTTTAATACGAGAAGCACCTGCAAAGGCTGTTAAATTGTTTGGCGCATCAAGACCTAAAACAGTCACATCATTTTGAATTAATTCATATCCACTAACCCACGCATTTGCTAAAACAAAACTTGTTAGTGTTCCTGTATTTGCATTTGCTGTTTGATCATTTATAACGCCATTGCCTAACCCTTCATCTAATTTATAATAAGCAACAAGTCCTGGTTCATTACCAGCATAATTCGTTGTCATGTTCGATTGAATATCCGTTGCTGATCTTGCAATGTTCCAGATACGAACTTCGTCGATGGTTCCTGCGAATGTTCTTCCACTGTAAGTAGGACTCTCACCGATATACAAGTTTGTTGGAGAAGGCGAAAATGAAAACGCAGGTGTATAAGCAACCTTTTCTCCATTCACATATAACATCACATTGCTTCCATCATAAACACCAGCAATATGATACCATCTATTCGTTAATAAAATTGATGGCGATGAAGCCGACTTCCAAGTACCTCCATCAGAAATCATGAATTCAATACTTCCATTATTTCCACAACGTAAAATGTAACCTCTGTTGGGAGCATTAATATCTTTTGCGATAATTGATCCATCGGAGATACTATTCTTCCAAGCTGATGCATTAATCCATGTTTCAACTGTAATGGCATTGGTTGGATTTAATTGCGGTGCATTATTGATAATAATCTTATCATCTAATCCATCGAAATTCACTCCGAAGTTTGTACCTGTAGCAAAGTTACTGATGACTTTATTGATGGTATCATTCGTGGTTACCACATCACCCGTTAAGCTCGTATAGGCCTTCACGTTATAATTCTGATAAACGGATAAATCGGCTGTTTGAGCAAAGGTGTAAGTGTAAGTTCCGAAAGGTGGAACTACTCCGTTCATGGTTTCAGTTACGGCAGGAATATTCCCAATTTTATAACTGATAGGAAATCCTGTTAAAGGATTAGTAGAATAATTACTAACTACTAAACTAATCTGCTCTGAATTGGTTAAATTAAAGTTTGATGCGGGTCCTGCAATTGCACTCACCCCAACATCGGGACTACTCAAGGTACAAGTATAATCGCCACCTTGCCATACAGATGCTAATGTTGTATTGATTAAAATTCCGTTGTTACCACCTACAACTGAATTAATCGCGGTAGTTGTACCGTTGTTTGCATCTAGTTTCCAATAGCCAACTAAACCTGGTTCTGTTCCAGCTAATGAAGAACAAATTGTGGATGTAATTTGCGATTGTGTTCTTCCGTAATTCCAGAAACGCACCTCATCAATTTGACCATTAAAAGAACGACCTAACCAACCCGGAGATTCACCGATACACAAATTTCCAGTTGAAGGAACCATACCACCGCTTACAATGTTTATTCCGCGTAACACACCATTAATGTATATCATGATGGAATCACCAGAGTACACACCAGCAACATGATACCATGTACCTGTTTGCATGATGGGTGCAGATGTAGCTGTTGTCCAGTTACCCGCAATACTTAAATTAAACTCTGCTTTTCCATTCTCTGCAGCACGTAAATCGAAACCATTATTTTGTCCGACATTATTTCCTGTACAGATTACGCTGCCTTTGTAGATAGGAGTTTTCCATGCAGTTGCATTAATCCATGCTTCTACTGTCACTCCTGATGCGCCTTGCAGTGATGCGTACGTTGGAACGCGTACGTAATCATTCGTTCCATCGAGATTCAAATGGTATTGTGCTTGAGTTGTTGTGCTAATTAGCAAGGCAACAGCAATCAACAATTTAGTGTAAAGATTTTTCATTGTATAGTGTGAGGTATTTTATTTATTAATCATTAATTTTTTTGATGAAACTTTTCCTTCTTTCACAATTTGAATGAAGTAGATTCCATTGGTTAATTCATCTGAAGAAAAATTTATAACTACATCATCAGAAAAAACTGAGTTTACTAAACGACTATTCGCATCATAAAATAATATCTGGGCATTCGCAACATTATACAAATTGAAATTTCCATTATTAGGATTAGGTAACAATAGAATTTCTTTGTTATCAGCATTTAAATTCTCGATAGATGTAAGCGGAGAACTACCAACACCTATTGCATAATATTTATTTTGAAGATTCACTCCA
>CANFIN010000078.1 GCA_947447155.1 Bacteroidota bacterium
CCAACTTCATCGTAATCATGTGTTGAACGAACGGCTTCAATTTCATTAATACCAATAACAGTATTCAAGGCAATTAAACCAGGATAAACCTGCTTGCCATAAATATCTATAATTGTATCAAACGAATTTCGATCAGGCTTAAAACCTCTCGCATCCATGATAAAAGTAATCTTACCTTGAGCAATGCCAATAGCACTTTGCTCAATTACTTTTCCATTTCCTATATGCGCTACTCCACCTAACAATAAAATTCTTTTTGTCGAGTTTTCAGCGGGTGCTGGATTTTGTGCTGCACTTATTGTTGTTACCAATAGTAACAATGCAATAAAACTATTTCTAATCATATTAGTGCGGGAATTGTTCTTTATTGTTGCAGTGATTAAATTCTTCCATTTTAAAAGATGGTCGGTTCATTGATGCACCTTTATTTTTTTCATCCAGTAATATATTCATCAAACGAGTCTTCTCTACATTTAGATTTTGTAACATAGTCATCTCTTCATTGGCATCGTAATAGCAAACACCATCAACAAATGTTTTCTGCACTTTTGCATAAATGCTCAACGGATTATTATCCCAGATAACAAAATCTGCATCTTTACCTTCTTTGATACTTCCAACACGATTATCAATATGCAATAGAATTGCAGGATTTAAGGTTACAAATTTTAAAGCCTCTTCTTCACTTACATTTCCATATTTCACTGCTTTAGCTGCTTCCTGATTTAAACGACGAGCCATTTCTGCATCATCACTATTGTAAGCAGTAACAACTCCCATATCATGTAATATTTTTCCATTATAAGGAATTGCCTCCATGACTTCATACTTATATGCCCACCAATCACTGAATGTTGAAGCTCCTACTCCATGACGTTTCATTTTATCAGCTACTTTATAACCTTCAAGGATATGTGTAAATGTGTTTACTCTAAAATTAAAAGTATCTGCCACATGCATCAACATGTTTATTTCTCCTTGCTGATAACTATGACAGGTAATGAATCGTTTTTTATTTAATATTTCCGACAATGCTTCAAGTTCTAAATCTTTTCGAGGCATTTGTAATTTACCTCCTGATTTATTAAATTCATTCCATTTGCTTTGATATTCACGTGCTCTTGTAAATCCATCGATATACACTTGCTCAACACCCATTCTTGTTTGCGGATAACGAACTGTGTTCATATCACCCCAGTTACTTTGCTTTACATTTTCACCTAGTGCAAATTTTATAAATCCATCAGCACCTTCAAATTTCATTTGCTCTGCATTTTTACCCCAACGCAATTTTATTAATGCTGTTTGTCCGCCAATTGCGTTCGCACTTCCATGTAACAAATGTGAAGTGGTAACCCCTCCAGCAAGTTGTCGATAAATATTTATATCATCAGGATTAATTACATCGCCTATTCTTACTTCTGCCGTTATCGACTCTGTTCCTTCGTTGACATCTCCCTCGACAGCTATATGCGAATGCTCATCGATAATTCCAGCTGTTAAATGTAAGTTCGTTCCATCAATCGTTTCGAGTCCGGGAAGGTATAACATCTTTTCATCGATACTTCCAACCTTAGTAATCTTACCTTTAAAAATTAACACATCCGTATTTTTTAGTATTCCTTCCTTTTCGTTAGTCCATACCGTTATATTTTTAATTAATACCGGATGTTCCACAGGAATGCTCTTTCTTCCAAATCCACAAAATGGATAATTTATATCAGAAAATGAAGGTGCAATATTCGAAACTTTTATTGATGCGCTATCTTTTTTATCCATATATACCGAAATCTGCTTTGCAGACCATACACTCCAATCACCGACATTTGTTTGAAGCTGTCCGGCAAACTCGCGCTTCTCACTGTTAAACTGTCCACTTAATCGCATATAGCCTTTCCCTTTTATAGGCTCTAAACGAAATGTATATTGAAGAACATCTTTGGTAAATTCTACTTTTACTTTTACCGTATCAATTTTCACTGTAATATCCGGCTGCGACTTATTGCCTGCAATTTCCATTTGAAACATTTTCCCCTCAGGAATTTTTAATTCATAAACACCGCGAAGGTCAATTGTATCATCAGCATTAATTAAATACCTTTCTCCTGCTATCCAATTCTCAATTATAATTCCATCCTTAGTAAACACATCACCGCTACAAATCAGAAAATTAGCTTGCATATCTTTACGCAATGCACCAACTTGATTGTCGACTTTCAACAATTTTGCTGGCGTTACAGTGAGTGCTTTTAAAATTTTTGATGTGCTTAATCCGATTGTATTCAAACGCTGAATATTTTTCAAAAATGTTTTATAGTCTTTGCAGCCTAATGAAGTAATACAATAATTTATATTAGCACAATCCAATAAATACAAATTATAAGGGGCATACTCCCAACTTTTAAGATCAGCAAGCGAAACATTAGCTGCATCAAAAGGATTAGAGAGGTCATATCCATCTGGAAAATTTACTGGGATTATTAAACTAGCATTAGTAGCTTTAATTTCTTTTAATCGTTGATATTCATCACCTGCTCCTTTAAGGATATATTGCACACCAAATTCATCACCTAATTTATCAGCTCTTAAAAGCGAGCGGTAATTATTCGCTTCAAAAATTTGAGGTAAGGACTGAATATCATTCCATGCTTCTAACGAAAGATTATTGTCGCGTTCCTTGGCATTACGATACCATGATGCATCAAGATATGTTTGGCGTAAAAGAGCAATTGTACCCATTAATGATGACGGATATTCTTGAGTTGAAATTCCCTTATTAAAAGAATACATAGCCGCTGCCTTTCCTTTTAACAACATCGCTCCTTCGTCATTCTTTCCTAGTAATACAAATGTTGCTGATCCACGCGCAATCCCGTCATTTTGAAAAGTTAAAACGGAACCAAATCCTGAATTACGATAATCATTCGCTTTTCTATCATCGATTACAAAATTTGAAGCCGCGTTATATTCCGGCTTTATTGCTTGATTCCAACTATACGCTCCCTTTGTTTGGGTTGTATATTGAGGGCCACGCAAATTATCATTTCGCTTAAATTCTGGCTGACCGTAAGACGAATACATATCGATAAAAGAAGGCAAGATTCGCTTTCCTTTTAAATCATATACAATTGCATCCGAAGGAATTAAAAGATTATTGCCGACTGCAACAATTTTATTCTTTTGAATAATTAAAGTAGCATCTATTAAAACCGTTTTTTCATCCTGCCAAATCTCAGCATGAGTAAAAGCATAGGTTATAATACGCTGATCGGAAAGGGATTGAATAGGCTGTGTAGACTGCGCAAGTAGCTGCGATACAGACCATCCGATAGTGAATAAGAATGTTAGTATTTTCTTCATTGTAGGATAGAAGTTGCATTACGAAGGTAATAGTTTTACCCTATAATAAACGGGATGGCTAAAAATCTATTAACCACCACTTGTCAGATACTATGGCTTCAATGAAATATAGTGCAGAACCTTTATTGAATTTAACCCGTATTCCAAAAAAGAAGCAGGTAATCGATTTTGTCCGTACTAAATTGGAAGAAAACAAATCAGACGAAGCAAAATTATTGGTTAATAAAATTCTCGAGCTCTATGAAACAAGCACCGGGTTTAATGCTAGCCAACTTTCAAAAGTACGTATCCGTCGGATGAAAGCTGAACATTATAAAGAGATGATTCTTTCACTAGATGAAGAATTAAAATCCATAATTAGCTCTCATGAATTTAAACAATTAAATGATTCGCAAGAACCAGAATCCAATTTGTATACTAAAATTGGTCAATTAACAACTGATCTTATGGTTCATCCTACCTATTCAATGATAGATGAAGCCAGTGAAATTGAAAATCATATTTCAGATAATAACGAGTCAGAATTATTACTTCATCTGTATAAAAAGAGTCGTGAATTTTACAGTAATTCTACTTCTAAAGATAAATTAGATGATTTTTTAAAAAAATACGACCAAGTATTTTTACAATCGAAAAACAACTATTTAAGAACGAAGTATAGTTTTATTTTAAAATCATTAGAACAAGACAAACTATTAGGTTGTTTAAATACAGCTGAAGCAGAAATCCTTTTTAAAAATTATGAAGAGCTTTTAATTGTTGAAAAAATCGAAGAATATAAGTTTGAATTATTGTTATCACTATTAAGATGCGGTATATTACTTCCAAATAGTGTAGTATTATTAAAGACCTATATTAAACACGCTGAAGATGAAATTGAAAATAATTTTTCTTCAACATATCAAGGATTTAGCTATTTAAATTATTTTATCGCTTTATATTCCAGTAAGACTTCTAAACCATATCGATTAAAATTATTAAACGAATATGAGAAATCAATAAGTGAAGATTTTACTGCTGAAAAAGCAAAAATAAAAATCAGTAATGGAATCGTACATTTACATTTTGCTGATTATAATGAAGCGAAAAAATGCTTTAATGCAGCGGAACATTTCATTTATAAAACATCCTGGAAAAATATTGAAGGTAGGAATGCATGGAGAAGTATTTGCTATTGGAGAAAATACATTTTTGCCGAAATGATTTTTAGTAAAGATCCGATGTACAATCCCACTATGTTTTATGATTTAGAAAAAATAATTAACGATACATCAGCTAATCAAAAAAATTCATTTCAAATAAAAAATGAAATTGAAGGATTAAAAGATTTTTTGTGTCATAAATGGATGTCGGCTTTAGAAAAATACGAATCTGCTAATCAATATTACGAAGCGCCATTTTATCCTAACGACTACTATTTTAATGAAGCTATGATTTGTATTATTAATGAAAAAAACGAGTCAAAATTCATCAACAAGTTAAAGGCGTCTGAAAGTATCTTTTTCTCAACAACTGCAATTGAACTTCTGAAAAAAGCTAAAATATTTTATAAGGAAAATAAATCAACGGATATTTATGAAATAGAGGATCAGCAGCAAAACAATTATCGTTTTTAAATTGTTAATGCTATCATTGTTATTCTAAAAAATCACAGATTTATTATTTGCCACAAGCATCTAATATAAACTCAAAGTAAAACTTTATACGAATGAATTTATCAAACAGAAAAGATATTGTATTTGTTATCCTAGCAGGATTCTTTATCACTAACGCAATTGTTGCTGAATTAATAGGTGGTAAACTTGTTGAATTCTTTGGATTGTTCACACAGAGTTTAGGAATTATTTTATGGCCTGTAGTTTTTGTTATGACTGATCTTATAAATGAATACTATGGCAAAAGCGGTGTCAGAAAGCTTACATTTATTACAATAGGATTAATTATTTACACTTATTTTATCATAACTATTGGTATCAATATGACGGCAACATCATTTAGTCCTGTGAATGATTTTGCATTTAAAAAGGTTTTTGGTCAAAGTCAATGGATTATTGTTGGTAGTATCATCGCATTCTTATGCTCACAGCTTGTTGATGTATACTTCTTCTGGGTATTCAGAAAAATGACAAATGGAAAAATGATTTGGTTTAGAGCAACAGCAAGCACTATAATCAGTCAGCTCTTCGATACATTCATTGTACAATTCATTGCATTCGTTTTACCTGGATATTGGTCGTTTAATGAATTCATGCACAATGCTGCTATTGGTTATGTTTTCAAATTAATTATAGCAGTTGCGTTGATCCCAATGATCTATATTCTGCACAATGTAATTAGTAGATATATGCATCCCGAAAGCGAAGATGCTGTAAGTCATTAAGATTATTTATTAGGTTAACTACGACTAATCTATTGTTGCAATTACTTTTAATTCGATTGCAATAGGAGTTGGCAAACAATTGATTTCACATGTAGTTCTGCAAGGTAAATTATCTTTGAAATATTCTGCGTAGATACGATTGTATGTTTTGAAATCATCTTTCATATTTGTTAGAAAAACTGTTACATCTACAATCTTGTCCCAGCTAGAGCCAGCATCTTCTAAGATGTACTTTATATTACGAAAAACAGAATGACATTGCGCTTCGATATCATATGAAGTAATATTTCCGTTCTCATCTAATTCAACTCCAGGAATTTTTTTAGCTCCTCTTTCACGAGGACCAACACCTGATAAAAACAATAAATTTCCTACACGACGGGCATGCGGATATAAACCTACAGGCTCTGGAGCCTTTGATGAATTAATTCGGTTCGTTGAGTTGTCTGTCATTTTCTTTGATAAGTTTTAATTGAACATCTAAATCCCAGTTTGATCGTACAGTAAACAAATCAGTTAACCATACTTTTTCGGGTTGTTTTTTATTTAATATGCCTTGAGACAATTGCTGATTGTTATCTTCATCATCAACCACACGGATAAAATACTTTCCTGGTGTTACAAAATCAAAATGAAACTCTTTTGAGTTTTGTGCTTTTAAAATTCGCTGCTGAGCTACAACATTGTAATCACTATTTAGCAATTGAACTAAATACGGATTATTCTTTATTTCATATTCAAGTTTTGCTATAACATTTCCTGAATGCTCCCGATCAGGCAATGAAATATAAATTTGCATACTATCATTTGCATTTCCATATACATCGTGCATGCTGCCTTTAGGCATTACTAACTGATATCTAATTCCTCTAGCAAATTGATAGTTATTTAATCGCCATTTATTGGAAGTCTCTACCGAAAAATAAATAGAGTCAATCAAATTAGTGTCTCTAAACAATAAGACAGGATTACTCATTGCTAATAACGGATGATTGCTAATTAATCGTAATGTATCAGAACTGTTTTGAATATTCTTCCATTCGAAATTTAATGCATTGGATTTTTTTTCACTGAAAGAAATTTGCACTGTATCATTCACGGCTTTACCATCAGTAATTAAAAATTGCACCTCATTAATTGATGAATCTTTTAGACTGATAAAAAGTGAATCTCCATTAGCATTTGGCAAATAATAAAAATCATTATTAGAATATTTATTTCCGACAACTTCGCATTTTAACTGGGCAGAAAGATTATAAACCACCAATGCCGTTGTTCTATCTAACAAAGTCGATTTTAATAAACGAAGATTTCTAGGGACTTGTTTAAAGGAATAGATATCAATTTTATCATTTACTGGTAAATCAATTACACCACTAACATAACCAACCGACTCATCAACATCTGCTAAATAGTTATTATTTTTATCATCAACGGCAACGATATAATAACTTCCGTTTTTTAGATTATTGATTTTAAAAAATCCTTTATCATCTGTCTTTCCAAAATAAGTTGGCTTATTATTTAACAAAGAATCTGTATTTGTTCGATCAACAATTGCATACAACAATAAACTATATTTTGCACTTGGCTTTAGTGTCTCTGCCTCTTTTACAGTTCCTAAAATGAAAAGAGAATCAATAATACTACCCGTAGAAAACACATAACTAATTGTATCATTTACATTGCCCTCATGCACATCAGCTATTGCTCTGCCAAAATTGATTGCATAGGTAGTATTGGTTTGTAATAAACTATCAAAAGTTATTACAACAGATTTCTTATTTGCTTTAATTATTGGCGCTTTATCAGGTATTGGAGAAATTAAAATCTGACTGGATGCATCATTCAATTGTATATACTCGTCAAAATTCAAAGTGATTTCAGACGAATTAAAATTTATTGAATTTTTTTCTGGAACAGAATTTAAAAGTTGAGGAGCTACTTCATCTTTAGCACCTCCAGTTGGGGTTACTTTATTCGCACACGACGAAATAAGGTACAAAATAACTATCCAGCAAAAAATATTTTTCATGCCAACGATTCTTTATACAATTTTTGAATAATTGAAATCACTTTTGATAAGTACACAGCATCTGTCTCATCAAAACAATTTAACGAATCACTATCGATATCTAAAACCATTCTCACTCTTTCATCAACAATTATTGGCAAAACAATTTCAGATTTAGATAAAGAACTACAGGCAATATGACCAGGAAATTCATCCACATTAGGAACAATTATAATACGCCCTTCCATCCACGCTTTTCCGCAAACACCCTTACCATAAAATATGCGGGTGCAAGCAACAGGACCTTGAAACGGGCCTAATACTAATTCTTCTGCTCGAACAAAATAAACCCCAACCCACAAATGATTAAAAGTAGATTTGATTATTGCCATTATATTTGAAACATTCGCAATAAAATCAGTTTCGCCATTTACAATAGCCTCCACCTGTGGAAGCATTACTTTGTAACGCTCTTCTTTTCCAAGCTCCGTGGACGCTATTAATAATTCCTCTGCCATTAATGCAAAGATATTAATCTTTACTATTCGGCATAGGCAATTGTAAGTACGCTAACCTTGCAACCTTGAATTTTATTAAAAAGCTGGATACAAGCAGCTAATGTGCTTCCAGTTGTCATCACATCATCAACTAATAACACATGCTTATCAACGAATATTTGGGGTGATTTTATTTTAAATGCAGATGCAACATTTTTAAATCTTTCAAACCGCGATTTGCGAGTTTGTGTATCGTTGTTTTTAACCCGCAACAAACAATTTTTTACGACGAAGCTTTTTAGCTGCTGCGATAAACCATTTGCAAAACAAAGTGATTGATTATATCCTCTAACCTTCATTTTCTTTTTATGTAAAGGGATAGCAATAATATAATCGATTGCGTTAAACTTATTTTCGGCGAGTAATTCCGCAGCATACAATGAACCTATTCGCTCACCTATTTCCGGGTGTTTTTTATATTTTAGTTGATGCATTAATCGCTGCACTTTACCTTTTTTCTGAAAATAAAAAAAAGCGGAAACATCTTCTACTATCGCCTTCCCCCAAAACTGTTTTTCCATTTTATTATCTTGTATTCGATGGAAGTTTGTTCTGGGCAAATGGATTACACATGTAGTACAAATAACTTTTTCTCCTTTCAGGAGTAATTCTTCACAGCCAAAACAAAGTTCAGGATATAATATAGAAAGCGTGTCTAAGAAATAAGACTTTATTAATTCAAACATTCAGCAAAATTAAATATGCTGATGTTGAATAACCGACAATAAATATTTACAAACGATTAATCTATATCTCCGTAATCTTCAATTTGAAAATTAAGATTATTAGGGTATCGTTTATAATGCATTTGTTTAACCAATCCAGATAAAATAGCTCTAAACTCCTGGATATTATTTTTATTTAATGCAGAGATAAAAACGGAGGTCAGATTTTCCTTTGCGACCCATAGCGATTTAAATTCATCGAGAGAAATATTTTCGCGCTGTAAAGGTGTTAAATCATCTTCATCTTTAGGAACAAACTTATAAGCATCAATTTTATTAAAAACCATTAATATTGGCTTGTCAATAGCACCAATATCAGTTAATGTTTCATTTACTACCCGTATATGCTCTTCAAAATTATTATGCGAAATATCCACTACATGTACAAGAATATCTGCTTCGCGAACTTCATCTAAAGTTGATTTAAACGACTCAACTAAATCATGTGGCAACTTGCG
>CANFIN010000079.1 GCA_947447155.1 Bacteroidota bacterium
CTCATTTTATAATGAATATACTGGTATTCATCCAACCCATTATATGCCAAAACAGGACCTATAAAAAATTGAACACACATAAAGGCACCCAATAAATATCGAATAGGGATTATATGACCAATAGAATTAAATAGTAAAATAAACTGGTGCAGCGACAACAAAATGGCAAAATAGGAAGTCCAACTAATTCCAATTAGCAATAACCTTATTACAATAGCAGCACCTAAAAAAAGTGGCCAATTAAAAGATGTATTAAAAAGAGATTTCAATATTTGCTAACTAAAGGGTAAATAAAAAATATTATAGTAAGGGTAGTTATACAAGTAATTGCTCAATAGTTGAACAAATGGAATCAAAGTTCCAGGGTTGAATCAATTGATAAGAATGAGTCCCCATCTCGGAAAAATCATGATGATTAGCTGATAAAATTTCCATTTTATTCAAGAGATCTAAGCCGTCATTACTATTAAAAATATATCCATTCTTACCCTTTTTTACTAAATCAACCGCAGCACCACATTGATCACTTACTAAGACAGGCTTAGAACAGGCCATTGCTTCATTAATCGAAAGTCCCCAGGTTTCGCCAGGCCCTTGGGAAGGAAGTACAAATACATCGCACAATTGATAGATAGCAGGAATTGAAGTCTGATTTTGAAATGGAAGAAAATGAATTCTATTGCTAAGACTAATTGGTAAAGTTGCTATTTTAGATTTCATGGCCAATTCTAGAGGGCCACTACCCACTAATATAAGATGGCAATTAAAATTCGCAATCTTTATAAAAGCATCCAACAACAAATGGGGATTCTTTTTTATTTCAAACTTACCAGCAAATAAAAATACAAAAGCATTGTTAGGGATACCAATCTGTAACCGAGTAACCCCATTGATGCCATTTGAAAATCGTTGGTTATCGATGGCGTGTGGAGCAAAAACTAGTTGATGATCCTTCAATCCATGAGTGGAATAATAATTTTTATTATTGGATCCCACATAAAGGGCCTTATCGACAGATCGGTATATGAAACTTAAAAAAAATCTTCTGATTAATGTCTTAAATGAATTTTGATTGGTTTCATCTAGTAAATTTGAGTCACCCCTAAAAAAAATTTCCTTTTTCCCTTTAAAGTATCTCATCAGTTTTAAATGGCTTTTAAAACTCCATCCAAAAACCAGTATGGCATCAGGTGACCAATTTTCGATCTCTTGAATTAAAGAGGGATTATCGATACCCCTAAAATGATTAGAACCAGGTTTGCTAGAAACATTTTGAACAAAAGTATAATCGTAGCCATCTAATAATGGTATATCCCAATCAATAACTTTTCCGAAACCTGGATCATACTTTTCTTTCAACACAGTTTGGCCCCAGGTATAAAAAACTTTGGAACAAATCTTATTTCTATTATGCAGATTTTTAAAAACAGGGGCATTGTATTGAATGGGATGGGTGGTGATGATGGCGAGGCGTTTCAGGCTACTTTATTTAAAAGGTTAGCTAATTTTTTAGTTACTTCTTTTGCTGAATATTGACTGAATAAATTATGATCAATATTTACAGAATTATAGGTTGAAGAATAGGAAATAAATTCATTAAACGATAGACTAAAATTATTTAAAATAACATTTATACCTTCTTCACCATTAAAGTCTAATACTATACCTGAATTAGAATTACGAATAAAATTTACAGCAGTACATTGTGAATGTAAGACAGCTAATAAAGGTTTTTTAGAAAGTACAGCTTGATAGATTTTAGAAGGAGTATAATGGGGCTCCGTACTACCCAAAATAAAAACGCCATTTGCCTGTTGCAAATGAATTAATACCTCTAGATAAGGTGTCCTTTGGGGATACTCAAAAACAACCGATTGCCAAAGTCCATATTTTTCTGCAAGAGGCTTAATATTGAATCCATCAGGATCCTGTGTTGATTTTCCTGTACCGATGAAATGAAATTCAACATTATTGAAAACTTCAGGGTTCAATTGAATACTTTTAAAAATTGCTTCCAAAGGACCATATGCCTTAGGGAGCATTGCACCAGCATACACCAATTGCATTTTGTTTGGTTTCTTACTAAAAAGATAGGGTTTGATATCAAGTTGTGGTAAAAGATCATGATCTGCCTGTTCGCCACCATAAGGCATTGCACCATACTGAGCCTGAATCTTCAGATGAGGATTACGATGCAATACGGGTTCATAATATCCATTTGCAACACCAGTAATTAAGGATGCATTCTTAACTGCAATGGGTTCAAGAAATTGCGCAAGCTTTGTACTAAACCAGTGCCTTGAAAATAGTCTGTTACTTCCAGGAAATTCATGCACCCATGGATCAATATAATCAATACCATATTTAACACCTGTAGAATGATGCAACCAACGACCAAGCAATGCACAGTAAAATGAAGGAATGGGAATGTATAAAAAATCAATATTCTCGGATTGAATGATTTGTTTAGCCCTTTTGTACAGTTGATAAAAAGCACGCAATCCGATATCACCAATCATCCTTGGGCTGGTTACCCTAAACGCTTTTACTTTTTCAATCCGTAAACTCGGAGGTAATAATTTAACCAAATTATAATCTAGCGGCTCTTCATAATATGACACCCTCACCGTTAAAATAATAGGATTCCATCCAAAAGATGGCAGATGTTTTGCGAAAAGCCTAGGGCGATGCACTCCTGCTAGATTGGAGGGTGGAAAGTGCGGATATAGAATAAGTATTTTCTTCATAATCTACCTATTCCACTCTTCTAATAATCTCAATGATTCATTTTCCCAATTTTTATTTTTAAAATCCGTAAATCGAATTACTCTATTAACTCTAATTGTATCAATATCAGCTATCAATTTATCTAAAACAATGCCTAAATCATTTATTTTATAATCAAAGCATATTCCATGATTAGGAAGCTCATTTAAATAACTTTCCTGTGCATTTGTATTCGATGCCAATACAAATAAACCTGCCTGTAAATAAGCCAACATTTTATTAGAAATAGCCAAGTCGCTATTTTCATCTTTAGCTGGTTCCAAGGCAAGACCAATGTCAAAATCACCTAATTTTTGATGCAATGATTTTTGTGACATTGAATCATGAATGATAATATTCGGTATTAACTTTAAAGAAGTCTCATAAAAATCAGGATTAAGATTACCAATTAAATGAAGCTCAATATTGTTGAAATCATGTTGTAGATATGACAAAATAAATTCTAATCCCCTACCTGAATTGATATTTTGCGAAAACCAGACTAATTTAACTGGCCCGCTATTTAATATTACTGGCTTCTTAAATTCTTCAGCGGGGAAATAATTCAATAATGTAAATGAATTTGAAATATCCTTATTCAAATCCCTTTTTACTATTTCCAAAATCAGCGGCGATGCAAAAGATACATAATCCATTTTAGATAATGTTCTTATCATTAATTCCTTAGTAAGGAAATGCATATTCAAATCATTTCCTTCTCCAGGATGATAATCTTCCACATCAAATCCAGCAGCGCATTGGAATCTCTCTGATGCAAAAACCGTAGGCCATAAAGCACCTGGGTTATGACCAACTACCCTATCTGGTTGAGATACTTGTTTAAGAGCCTTTAATATTAAGTTACTTCTTCGAGATACCGCTTGCGATAATAATGGAATAGGTAACGAAATATATTTTCCAAAAAAACGAAAAACATATTCTTCAATAACGGAAGTTATCCAAGAAAAAAATGGATTACGACCTGCTGGAATAGTTATGATTTTTACATTCTCTAATTGTATTTTGAGCTTCTCATTCAATCCTTTACTCCAGTTATCAAATTCAAAGCAGATAACCTCAACAGAATAACTGTTTAAAAGAGCTAATTTAATTTCTTTAACTACCCTAGGATTAGATGGTAGATTAAGGGTAGTAATGAATAAAATATTTTTAGACAACTATAAAATAATATTTTAATAATCGAATTATCCTCCATCCAAAAATCCTTTTAGCCATTTCAATCCATTTTCCACCTAATAAAGGTAAATCAACATGCTGTTTAAATTTACTATATCGTTTCAACGCAATATTTGAAAACAACTTATTTAAAGGATAATTATAGACAGCAAAGTCGAGATACTGCCTCGCAAAAGCTTTATTTAAATTTAAAGAATTATGCTTAGCTACTAGATATTGATATTTTAAATCAATGGTAAGTAAGGTATTTTGTACATACTTATTATTTAAATTAGAACTCAACTTATCAATACTATTTTGGCGTCTATAAAAATTTAAAATATTAGGAACATACACAATTCCTTTACTAGCTAAAATTACTCTTGAAAAAAACTCTCCATCATCATCGGGACATTTATAATTTCGCCATGGCCCTGATTTATCAATAATTGCCCGAGGAACTAACCAACAATTGGTTTGAATAAAATTAGAACTAGTACCATTAGCCCCCAGAAGATTAATTAAAAAATCTGAAGGAATATCAGAAGAATAAATAAAAGATGATTGGTCATCAGCTTTAAGACCTTCAATTTCATCATCATTAATAAAACTAGCATAATTACAAACAGCTATTACGTTAATACGGCCAGCTAATTCTGCCATCTGCTTTTCGATTTTATCTATAGTCAAATAATCATCTACATCTAAAAACTGAATATAAGTTCCTGTAGCAACAGCCAACCCAGTGTTTCTAGCCACGGCTGCCCCTGCATTTTTTTGCTGCAATACTTTTACAGTATCACCTTCAAACGATTTTGCAATTACAAAGCTTTCATCTGTAGACGAATCGTCAATAATTATGAGCTCAATATTAGGATAAGTTTGTTTTAATATAGATTTAATCGAGCAAACGAGAATTGAAGCAGCATTATAAACAGGAATAATAACAGAAACTTTTTTCACCTCGGCTAAGGAAATATAGATTTTTGAATAAATAACGCATTAGCTAAATGGTTTCCTTGTTTCCAATCATGACTATCTATTTGGTACAATGCATAAAAAAAATAATCTCTTTCTGCCAGGTAAGTAGTTAATTTTTCAAATGATGTATTGCGAGTATTTGATTCATTAAAACCTACCTCACAATAAATAAAATTAACTTTTTTTTCAGATATAAATATCTCTGATCCTTTCAACACATTCAATTCATATCCTTCTGTATCAATTTTAAGCAGATCGATTTTATCTATACTATTTCTTAAGCAATAATTATCAAGCGTATCAATAGTTATTAATTCTTCTACTGCATTTGGATCTTTACTCATTATAAGTTCATTGAGTGAATTCAAAACAGAGAAATCGGGATCTAACCTAATCTTCTGTTTGCCTTGTTTTTCACCTAATGCAATATTTTCGGCAACAACAGATTTATGAACTGCTATATTTAGGAGTAATTTATTGTAAGTATTTTCTACGGGCTCAAAGGCAACAATTTTAGTTATAGGAGAATAATACTTTATCCAATTCACTGTCTGTCCATCATTCGCTCCAACGTCAAAAGCTATGTTAAGTGGACCATAGTGAAGTCTTTTGGTGATATCATAAAATAGATCTACACCAATTGGTAAAGTAGTCAGCTTATGGATCCAATAGCCACTCGTATTTTTAATAATTTCTTTAATCCAATTCATTTATCAATTAATTTTATCGATGGTTTTTTCTTAAAATAGAGTAATCCCTGAAAAAAATCCATATAAGAAAATGCAGCCTTTTGCTTAGCTTCCATAGTTTTTTTATAATTGAGCATAGACCAAGAATAATTGATTAGATGAACTGCGAAACGCCGTTTATTTTTTTTCCCTAACCATTCTCGTTCCTCCTCAGTAAACGGCATAGGCAACTCAATCAAGGCGTCTCTCATATAACGATAGTTATTAAACATATAACTAAACCGATTATTTAATTCCTGTCCGTTGTGTATCCTGTAAAAGACCAATTCAAAAGGTAGCAATGTAATGTCCGAATTGCAAACGGCCTTTAGGTTAAAATACATATCATTGGCAGGTCCGTATTTTTCTGGGTACCCACCTATGGAATTAATAAAAGAACGTCGAATAAAAGTACCACCTGGACCGATATACAAAAACTGTTGACTAAAAAAATGTTTACGCAAAGCTTCAGAGGAGGAAAGTAAAAAAAAATCATCAGCGTGACGACAATACATGGCAAAATTAAAATTAGGATCGGTGATTATTACATCAAGCATTTTATTTAAACTCCAAGAAAATAATGTATCATCCGAATCACAGAACATGATGTATTCGCCTTTAGCATAGCTGATCGCCTTATTTCTATTAGGATAATCTCCAAGATTTTCTTTATTAATGAATACTTTTATCCTCTTGTCTTTAGCTTCATATTTTTTTGCAATAAATACTGTAGAATCTTGTGAACAATCATCAACAATAATCAATTCCCAATTTTGAAAAGTGGATGCCAATACAGAAAGAATTGCGTCAGCAATAAATTGCTGACGGTTATAAGCTGTCATTAAGATGGAAATCAATGGAGTACCATCTAAATCGTTACTCAAAATTGGGTATCAATTTAAACCTAAAAAAATGAGCTTTAAAAATTACAATAATCGAAAAAATAAAAAAATAATTATTTCGTAAAAATTTCATCTTGATTCCTCTAAAACCAACCAATTCATTAGAAGAGTAATTGAATAAAGCAGGTTCAACAGTATATAAAATCGATAATAATAATTTTGTTCTTTGATAATATGAACGATACAAAAGACAAATATGGGTTACTAATCCAGGCAAAATCGAATAATAAAAACCTCTTCGCATTTCTAAATTAAAATTCAAATTAACAGAATTATAATCTAGTAATTTAATATATGAATTAAATTCATTATACAATAAATTAAATTGTTTAATAATTAATAATTTATCAGAATTCATAACAGAATCTGAATGAACGCGGTAATTATATAAAGACTTAGGATAAATTGAAATATTTTTTGTAAAAAGAAAGCAACAACAATTAAAAAAAAGATCTTCGAATATATGCATTTGTTCATTAAACTGAAGATGATTATGTTTAATCATTGTTAAAGAATAAAGTTTGTTCCAATTAGCGTAATCATATTTAAAACGCATCAAATTTAAAAATTCAAGGTTCTTTAAATTTGAGTTATCAATATTATTATCTAACAAATCAAGACGGTCTTTCACTAAAATATTATTGATAAAAATATTTGTATTACAAATAACCATATCAGCTTTAGATTTTTTAGCAGTGGAATATAAATTAAAAAACATATCAGCATCAATCCAATCATCAGCATCAACAAAACCAACAAATTCCCCGTGAGCAATATCAATTCCACTATTCCTAGCAGAACTAACACCTTTATTGTGTCCATCAATAAAAATTATTCGACGATCCAATGCTAAAAAATTGTCAATAATACATCTACTTTCATCAGTACTACCATCATTAATAATAATAATTTCAATTTCTTTAAGGGTTTGATGAATAATGGAATAAATACACTGCTTTAAATATTTTTCAGCATTAAATACAGGAATAATTACAGAAACTTTAACAGTAGTCATAAATTATTACAAAAAGAAAAGAATTTTACTGATAAACGATTTCATAATTACCAATACTATCATTAAAAACTATTGAATAGTTATAGAATTCAACCAATCAACAGCATCAAAATACTTTCTGTATTCTGTTGGATTAGAATAAATATCACCTATTCCGTCACAAGCAGTGAACTGTTTTAACCATATTAAAGATTGAATACTTTCCAAATTTTTAGAAGAAAAAAAAACCTTATTGAAATCTAAATTATCAAAAGCTTGAATCTCCTCAAAAGAACAAGATTCATTATCAGTAAAAGAAAAAAATAAATTATTATAGTTAATACGATCTTTTCGCCTATTCCACTTCTCTAATGCATCCGATTTAGTATAATAATGCAGAAAATGAACTTCTACATCATTATTTAATATCCCAATTGGATAAGGTTTATTAATTCTTAAATTATTTGCTTTCTCATATTTTGAAGTAATAATAAAATTTAAAGGTTGATTTAAGTAATATTCTAAATTTTGAACAAATTTAATATAGCAGGACGAAAAAAAATACAAACCTATTGTCGGTGTAAAGTAAGGAACCTTTAACTCTTTATAAACTCGACCACCCCAACAATTATTAGAAATAATAGAAAAATTCTTATTAGATAATCTTTTTCTAGAGATAAAAATTTGAAATAGGTATTTTTTAAATGAAATAAAATTAATTATGTCAAGTTTTATTTTAAGAGTTCTATTTTTAAATCTATTTAAAAATAGAACTAAATTATCTACTATATTTTTAAAAATAAATTTTGGTTGAATAGACGAAAATAAATAATCCTGATAGCGGTTCATTAATAGAAGTTGTCTACTCAACAAAAAATTGTCTTTGTCAGAACCAAAAAGTTTGGTAGAAATAAATAACATTGCATTAGTAGAATGATTTAATACTTCAATCGGATTACTGCAAAAATTAAGTTGATGAATTCTATAAACTGCAAAGTCATAATTAATAAAATAAAAATTTCTTTTCTTTAAAGCAATATTAACCCAGAATACCCAATCCTCATATCTACCAAGATAATTAATATCAAAAGGCATTTCATCTTTATTCCAAATTGTATGCCTTAACATAGCAGAGTGAATAGGAATACTAACACCGTAATCATATTCGTATAGTAATTCTTTTAAGGGACATCCATTGAGTGGTTTAAATTTATATTGGACTGAAATCTTTTTCTCGTGAAATAAATGTGTATGATTTGTATAACAAATATCAATATCTTGATGATCATTCATAAACTCAATTTGAACAGCAAATTTTTCAGATGCTATATAATCATCTCCATCTAAAAAGTGAACATATTCACCATTGGCAATTTCAAACCCATAGTTTCTGGAGATTGTTACTCCTTGATTATCTTGATAATAATATCGGATTCTATTATCAATTGAAGCATAATTTTCACAAATTAACCTGGTATTGTCTGATGATCCGTCATCAATTATAATACACTCCCAATTTATATAGGTTTGAGATAAAACACTTTGAACACACTCACTAATAAATAACTGTTGGTTAAAACATGTAATTATTATTGAAACTTTATTCTTAATAAATACCATCACTATTGAAAATATATAACCCTTAATTTATAAAACGAGATCTTCAAACAAAAATAATAACCCAATATATCAGATAATAATTTAAATCTAGTGAAGGTGAAAAGATGAAAGGCTGGATCGAATATAACCAACTTTTTGAGCAATTTTAATAGTAAATCCTTATTATCAAATTTGTTTTGAGTAAATAACCACCAATATAAATTTGCAAGTCTTTTACACAATATTGGAGTAAGTAACATATTTTTTGACAAAACTGTTTCCCATTTTTCAAAAAAAATGATTGTTTCTTTTAA
>CANFIN010000080.1 GCA_947447155.1 Bacteroidota bacterium
AACAATACGAAGATAATAATGCTAAGATACAAGCAATTAAGGAAGACTATAAAAAAGATGATGAGCGTTATCCTTTAACTGCTACTAATAAATATGACCAACAAATAAAAGACATTACTCAACAAGCAGGATTTAATGCAGCGGAATATGCTACTTCTAAATTTGCATTAGGTTTTGTTAAGACAGGCAGGTCTTTAGAAAATATATTAGTAAGTGTATTTGGAAACAACCAAGATAAAGTATTACATGATTTAGCAAGGTTTGGTACTTATCAACAAGAGCAAGCTGATTTTTATTTACCTAATAAATACAATAAGGATAATCCCATAGTAGGTATGCAGGTTGATAAACCTCTTCAAGATGCTATGCAAAAAATACTAAAAGGAAAAAACGTATCAGACCTTTCAGTAGATGAAAAAGAAAAATTACAAAATTTATTAAGTCAAAATCAGAATCAAATACATACCATTACCAATACAGACAAAGAAGGTAAAGGAGCAAATTATACAGCATCTTCAGTATTGTATTCTAATGCCGGAATGATTGGAGATATTCTTTCTTTTGGTATGCAAGCAGGATTGTTAGGCGGATTTGGAGTAAGTGGAGAGATTGCTTCAGCAGTATCTATGTTTACAACTGCTCAAGATGATTTTCGTAATGAAGCAATAGCAAATGGTAATCCTGATCCTGATGGATATGCAAATGTAATGGCTTCAGTAATAGGATTAGCCGGATTGATAAGCCCTAATTTAAACATAGTAAAAAGAGCAGTAGGTGCTGAAACAAAAGTTGGGCAAATGATTGCTGGTGTTTCTGAAAAAACATGGAATACGGTAATAGAAAAAAATAAGCCAATAATAGATAAGATTTATAATTCAGTTAGTCATGTAGGGAAGGAAGCAGTAAGCATGGGTTTAACTTATGGAGCAGGAGTCCCTATTGCGCAAGGAGTGATAGGCAAAGAGATGTATAATCAACCTCTTACCTATGACCAAATATTTGAAAATGCATTACAGTCAACTGAGCATTTATTAGTTAGTTCAATAGGTTTATTTGGATTAGGCGCAATAACCAATTTTAAATCTACAACATTAGACCAAAAAGCAAATCTTTGGCAGGCAAGCAGTAATAAACTTTTAACATTAATAAAGATTGACGAAGCAGTAAAAGATAAATTAATTACTCCTGAGCAAGCAGTAGAAAGAAAGAAAGTAATTGAAGAAGCATCCAAGATAATTAATGATATGCCTACTAGAACTACTAGTGGCGAACAAATGACAGATAAGCAAAGGCTTAATTACTTCTACAACTTACTTATACAAAACGAAGCAAAAAAACAAAAATCAGTTCTTCCAAAAGCACAACAAGAAAAGGTAGATTATAATACAATGGTTGCTGACCATTTGAATGATTTAATTATAGACCCAAGAACACCAGAAGAACTAAATACAAGAAAGAAAGAATTAGAAACATTTATCAATCAAGAGGGGGTATCAGATAAAGAAAAACTAAATGCACAAGCTGAATTAGAAGCTATAGATTTTCATATAGAAGATAAAGCAAACGAAGAGCAACCAGTTCCTACTGCTGAGGAATTATTATCAGGTAAAAAACCAACTAGTGCTATAGAAGATATTGAGTTTGAAGATATTCCTGAATTAGAAGAACCTAAAAATAATGATGAAAGAATAAGTCTAGCCGACAAGTTCAGAGCATTAAAATCAGATAGGGATAAGTTATTTGGAGGTGGACTAGGAGTAGGTGTAGCAGTTTGGGATGGGGCAATGGAATTAGTTGCTAAATCTATTGAAGCAGGGGAAGCAATTACTGATGCTATTAAAAAAGGAATTCAGTATGTAGAAAATAAATACAAAGGCAAATGGGATAGAAATAAATTCATTGCTGAAGTAAATAAAATAGCAGGAGTAGAAACAATAAAAGCAGTAGAGCCATATAAGCAAGTAATAAAAGGAACTCTAAGAGATGAAGAATTAAAGCCAATACTAGAAGCCAATCTAGATTATTTTAAAGAAATAAAAAAAGGTACAATAGGAGTTAGAAGTGTAGAATTCGGAAAAGAAGATGGCATTACTTACATGGATACTTTTGATGTAGTAGGAGATAAAGGAGTTAGATACTACATTACTGAAGATAACAAATTAAATATTAATAAGCCTAGTATAAAGATTGAAAAAGGCGCTCCAAAAGAATTAGGTAAAGCAAAAGGATGGTCACAAAAAGGAAATTTATATGAAAATAACGATACTGGGTATTCTATAATATTTGATAAAGATTTAGGAGAAAATGGATTATACCAAGTTGTAGATGCAGAAGGATTTGACCCAATCGGAGAAGGATTTGAAGATATAGAAACTGCCAAAAAAATTGCAGACCAAGAATATAAAGACGAGCAAACTACTTTTGTAGAAGAAAAAGTCACTCCAAAAGAAAAAAAATATGTTAGAGATGAAAAAGGTAATTATTATCCAACTGATGTTGATTTACCTAATGGATTTAAAATAACTCCTGATTACGATAACAATGAAGGATATGGAATTTTATATGATAATTATGGATATAGATTAATGCAAGGAAGCCTTTCAGATATATCTGAAATGATAAGAGATTCTTATCCAATTGGAACTCCTGAAATAAAAGATGGAACTACATTAGATTTATATAGCAATATTGATAAGTTTACTTTAAAACAACTTGGAGATATACTTCAAAATTTAGATCAACAAGGAGATTGGAGTACTATGGTTAAAGAAGTGGATAGACAACCAATGGCATATAAAGCACTTGAATTAGAAAAACAATTTTTAAAAGAATCAAGAGATAAGTTAAGAGAATATGTAACCGATATGCTTAAATCAGATAAAGAAGATGAGCCTATTGGTTTTGATATTCCTCAAGATGGATTAGGCAAGTCAGAAATAAAACCTGAAAAACCAATAGCTGAACCTAAAAATGATACTGAAAGAAAAACAATAGCAGATAAAATAAGACAGGCAAAGCTAGGAGGAGGAAAAGCATTTGATGCTACAATAGGTCTTCCTGTGGCTATATGGGATGGCGCTGTAGAATTAGTAGCTTCATCTATTGAGGCAGGGATGTTGATAGCTGATGCTCTAAAAAGAGGTATCAATTACATAGAAAAGAATCATAGAGGCAAGTGGGACAAGAAAGCCTATAACGATAAAGTAATAGAACAATTAGGTTACAAAGGAATTAATATAAATGGAGAAGATGTAATAGCAAAACCAATAGTTGATAAGCAAAGTGCTGAAATGATAAATGGTTTTTATTCTCCACTTGAACAAGGAATATTAGATACCAAAGGAGATAAATTTACTGGTAAAGAATGGGCTAAGAAATTAGAAGGCACTACAGAAGGAGATGAATTGAAGTTTACTGGAATGAATGATTTCTTATCTGAAAATGCAGATAAGTCATTAACCAAGCAAGAAGTGCTTGATTATATGAAAAATAATCGCATTGAAATAAATGAAATACAACAAGGAACAGAAACGGATAATTGGGAACAAATTGGAGATGAATATTATAACAAAAAAGATGATGGCAAAGCAGATAAAAAATATAAAATAGTATATGATAAAGAAGATGAAGAATATTCAGTATACAGAGGAAAGGAACATATTAGATCAAGACCAACTTTAGAAAAAGCAAAAGAAGCAGCTGAAGAATCAGCATTGCAATCACAAGGAATAGATTTAGGAGGGGGCGCAACTAAATATTCAGAATATCAACTTCCCGGAGAATCATCTAATTATAAAGAATTATTAATTACTTTACCTAAGGAAAAAGAATTACCTAAAGGATTTACAATAAAAGAAAATCCTGCATATCATGAAAACGGCATAGCTAAAAAATATATTGTTTTAGACGATAAAGGAGAAAGGTATGCAAGTGGAGATACATATCAGGAAACCAAAGATACTTTTTATAAAAATCATGGAGAGTCTTTTGGTAAAAAACAATTTAAATCTTCTCATTTTGATGAACCAAACATATTGGCTCATGTAAGAATGAATACAAGATTAGTAGAAAAAGAAAATGAAAAATATTTAAATCCAAAAACATACAAACCAAATTTTGATTCTGCATTTAAACTTATAGATGAAGGAAATTATTATAAAGTAAAAAAGAAAAGAGCTTCATCGCCATATGCAGCAAGCTATAGTAAAAAAATCATGTCCGAAAATAAAATGTCGGAAAATGATTTGAAGGAATATTTGATGGATTATAATCAGCTTGGAAAAGAACATCCTGACTTTAAAGATAATCGTAAAAAACTTCTTGTAAAAGTATTACACATAGAAGAATTTCAATCTGATTGGGGGCAGCAAGGTAAAAAAAGAGGATTTGGTATTAATGAAAAAGATATTAAAAGACTTAAAGAATTAGGATATGATTATGTTGATGGAAAAGTAGGTAAAATTGAAAATGGAATTTTTTATCCAAGACATTATAATGATTTAGTTGGGGAAGCAGCAAAAATTGCTAAAAAAGCAACGCTTGGTGTTCCTGAAGGTCCTTTTGTAACTGAAACTGCTAATTGGGTAAAGCTCGCGTGGAAAATGGCAGTAAAAGAAGCAGTAAAAGAAGGTGCAGAAAAAATTACTTGGACTACAGGAGAACAACAAAATGAAAGATATGATTTAAGTAAACAAGTAGATAACATTCATGTAGAAGCAGTTGAAAATGAAAAAGGAGTACATTTAGTTGATATTGAATTAGCATATGGAGGTAAAGAATATTTAGAAGTAGAAAATGGCATAATAAGAGAAGGGAAATATGAAGGCAAAACATTAGATGACGTTATTGGTAAAGAATATGCTGAAAAGGTTTTATCAGTTCCTGAAGGGCAAACAAAAGTATTAAGAGGAGAAGATTTAAAAGTAGGTGGTACAGGGATGAAAGGATTTTATGGTTCTCCAAGTGAAGGTAAATTAGGTATTGTAGGAGAAGTGGCTAAAGCTTTATTTAAGCAAGAACCTACAACAACAGAACTTACGCAAGAAACTATCTTTTCGTCAAAAGATACTGTATTTGAAGCGTATGATAGAAATGGTATGCTTATAAAAAGAGGGAACTCAGAGAGTTATATAAAAGCTATTGCTGAACAAAATAATGGAACTTATAAAGAAGTTCCAGTATCAAAAATTTCTACTCAACATTCAATAGAAATAACTCCTGAAATAAAAGCAGCAGTTAAAGAAGGTATGCCTTTATTTAAATCTCCTTATCAAAAAATAGCGGATTTTTTAAGAGGTGGTAAATTAGATAAAGACATTGCAATGGCAGGAATTCCATTCTTAAAAGAAGTTTGGAATGGTGCTTTAGAAATAGCTGCTATAACAGCTGAAGTTACTGGAGATTCAGTAAAAGCAATTAAGGCTGCAATACAACATATTAAATCTACTGATTGGTATAAGAGTTTATCTACTTCTGATAAAGAAAAAATGATAAATCATTTTGTAGATGAGCATTTAGATTTATTACCCAAGGGAAAAGCAAGTCTGAATTTAACTGTAGAAACTGACCATCCTTATTTATATAGAGGTAGTACAGAAAAAAGAGTGAGCGGATTGATGAGCCATTTAATGGAATCAGAAAATGTAAGCAATGAAACTAAAGAAGACCTCAGAAGAAATGGTATAGATTATGCAATAGCAAATAACGAAGAGGCAAGAAAAGTAGCAGCTGAAATAGTAGATGCATTTGGAGAAGATGATGCTTTGAAGATTGCAGAGCAAAATGATATGCACGCTTCAGTAAGGTCAGCAATATTTGCAGAAACAATTGATAGAGCTTACAATAGAGAAAAGAATGCTACTACTGATGCTGAAAAAATAGAAGCAGCTGAGCAATGGAAAGATAGAGTGAATACATACGATAAACTCTTAACTGCCGGTGGTCAATTTACAGCTTATGTTAATCATTTCTATGGAACTAGTCCATTAGGATTTGTAATGAGAGAAAATGAAAATACTAATCAAAGATTTAATGATTGGTATAAAGACAAGCAACCAACATATCAAGAGTTATTAGATGCACTAAATGAAACTGCTGAAGGTAAAGCATATATAGCCGAAGAGGTTGAAAGAATAGTAAAAGAAGAAAGGAAAGATAGAAGAGCAAAAAGAGATAAGAGCATAGAAGATTTCTTTGATAAAGCAAAGATGCAAGGTGGAACTTATGCTACAGTTATCCCTCCAAATGTTTGGAATGGAGCAATGGATGCATTGAAGGCAGCAGTAAAAGCAGGAGATAGAGTTGCAGATGCAGTACAAAGAGCCATTGAAACAATATCAGCGCAAATAGGTAACAATTGGGATAAAGAGAAATTCAGAAAAGAATACGAAGCTTTATTAGCTAAGGTTGCTGATGGGGATAAAAAAGAACCAACAAAACAAGACCTTGCTAGCGTATATGAAAGAAGAAAGCGTGAATTAGAAAGAAGAATAACAAACAAAGATTTTAGCGCTGAAGAATATAAAGACAAAAGAACTTTAAGTGATAAAGAAAAAGCAGCAAGGGAAGAATATGAGAAAGTTAAAAAGCTTTATGACGAAGAAAAGAAAAAATCTCCTGAGTGGCAAGACAAAAAAGCTAAACAATTCTTAGAGAAGTTTAGAGATAGAATGAAAGGTCTTGATGAAAAGCAGAAAGAAGAAGTAGTTCGTAAGAGTATTAAAAAATTAGCAGAAACTGGAGCATTGCGTGAAGATGAATTCAAGAAGATAGTAGCGGAGGTAATGGGATTCAAAGATTTAAGTGATGCTCAGGTAAAGCAAATAGAAGACTTGACTAGAACTATAAATTCATTGAGTGATATTGAAGACGCAATGGTTGAAAATCCAAATGAACAAACTATAGCTGCATATAAAAAAGCAAAGGAAGATGCCATCCAAGCAGGTCTTGATTTGTACAATATCATCCATAAAAAATCTGATATTACTGGAACTATAAAGAGTTGGATTACTGGATCATTATTGAGCGTACCTACATTGATAAAGAATATTGCTCAGAACGTAATAATGCAAGGGTTTATAAGATTCCCTAGAGAAGTAGTAAAGCAGATGGGAGAACTAGGAATTTATGGTACTACCTATATAGGAAATAAATTGTTAGGGACTAAGATGTATGAACCAACATCAAATATATTTAAAGCACAAAAAGGATACTTTAAAGGATATAAAGAAGGTTTAAAAAGAGGATGGTTTAACTTTAAAAGAGGAACTCAAGAACAAGATTACTTTGGTAAGACTAGTTATCAATCTACTTTAGCTCCAAGACAAGCGTTGAGAGATTTGAAAATGTGGAGAAGTGGAGAGAAGTTCTTAACTAAAACCGAAGTGGTTGATAGATGGCTAAGAGCTAATATTTTTGCTCGTCAAGCAGATTTCATTTTGAGAGGTATGGGCTTTGGAGATAGACCTCAACGATTTGCAGCAGAAAGAGCAAAAGCGCTTCAAATAGCATCATCAGAATTAACATTAGTTGATGACGCAAGTGTAATAGCTTTCATGGAATCTCCACAAAAAATGGCTTATAAGACATTAATAGATGCAGGAGTTAACAAGGCAGAAGCATTAAGCAGATCCATTGAAATAGAAGAAAGAATTAAGCAAGAAGGTAGTAAAGCTGTATTGGAAGAGGAAAATCTTTTAAGCATGGCTTCAACTTATATTGAAAAAGGATTAATGCCTAAGAAAGATGCAGGAGTTGGAATGAAATCAATTCAAAGAGGGGCTTCAATTGCAAAGACACTTACCTTTCCATTCGTAAAGATTCCTGCAAACGTTTATTGGCAGATGTTTAAATTATTTAATCCTGAAGTAAGTATAGGTCAATCTTTATGGCACGCTAGAGAGGCATATTCTTACGCAAAGAAAGGAGAAAATGCAAAAGCAAGGCAGTCAATGGAAAAGTCAAAGGATTCTATGGCTATGGCTGCTTTAGGATATGGTATTAGTCTTGCTGCAACAACATTGATTTCTCAAGGATACATTAGAAGTAACCCAAGTTCAGAAGATAAAGCAAAAGTTAGAGCAGGAGAAAAGTTGTTTGGTAAAGGTAATCAGATAGATATGGGTACATTGATGGGAGGAAGTCCTTATTGGGTAGATTTGGCTTGGCTTGGTCCTATAGGTGCTGAATTAGATATCAAACAAAGATTGCACGAAGACAAAATAAAAGCTCAATTAAAAGGAGAAAAGCCTGCATCTGATTTTGGAGAGTGGTGGAATGGTCTTGAATATTCAGGTGCAGCAGCCTTAAATCAACTTGTATTTGACCAAGGTGCAAGAACTATAAATGCGATAAGAGATGGACAAAATGCCGGCAAAGTTTACTTGGTAAACACTATCAATACTTTTGAGAATATGTTTACTGGAGCTACTTATGTTGCAATAAGCAAAGCAATGCTTCCTGAAGAACCTAGATTAAAAGGAGATAGCGTAATAGAGGAATTAAAAAACAATGCTCAACAAAGGAATATATTGTATAGATTAGCCACAAGCCGTCCACCATCAAGAATATCAATGTGGGGAGATCCAATAAAGAAAGATACTAGCTTGGCAGGAGTAATGGGTAATATTCTAGGATTTGAAGCAGAAGCGCCGGTTCAATTTGGAGCAGTAATTTATGATGATTATAAGAAAACATTAGATGCTAGATTCTTCCCACCAATTGAGGATAATAAATTAACTGTAGATGGCAAAGATGTGGAAATTACGCAAGCTCAAAAAGACGAATTGGAAACATTAATAGGTAAATATAGAAAAGCTTTGGTTTCTCCATTCATATCAGATTGTGCTACTACTACTTTCGGAGTGCCGGTAATTGAAAAAGATGAAGAAGGTAACGAAATAGTAAAGAGTAAATACTTGAAATATAGTGAAATTAAAGAACCTTTGGTAAAGGATTGGGCTGAACAAAGAATATTAGCTTTGAATAAATTGTATTCTGAAGGTAAAAAAGCTGGAATGGATAAATTTTTAGAAAAACATCCGGAATATTCGCCTAAAATACTTAACAAAATGGAAGAAAAAATGAAGGTAAAAGAAGAAGCCCATATTGAAAAATTTGGTGCGCAAGCCGAGAAAAAAATAAGACAAATCAACAAAAAGTCACAATAATATTTATATTTGCTAAAATAAAGAACAATGCCAACAACTTTTGAACAATCATTTGTAGTATCTCAAACTCCTTTGAATCCATCTGTAATAGTGATTACCGATACAAGTACTGGCACTCCTGCTTATCCAATATCTGAAAGAAGAATAACAATAACAGATT
>CANFIN010000081.1 GCA_947447155.1 Bacteroidota bacterium
ATAGGATGTTTTGATAGATAGACAGCTGCTTGTTCAATTTATAATCGAATCCAATATGATGTGCCTCTAATTCATTCCCGTTAATAATAACTGTCAAGAAGGCAATCATCGACTTATCTTTCCAGAATGTTCTGATAATAATTCGATCGTTGGATAGATTTAAAAGGTTTTGTAAATACTCAATTTTGCACGATAATAAACGAACGGGTGATTTTTGCTGCACGCCGACATACAAATCATAAAGACTATCTTTATACTTAGCAAACTCTTTTACGTCGAGGTCCCGAATCTCAACACCTTCCATTTTCTTCAACACATTCTTGGTACGAACACGGTATTTTGAACTTAATGCATTCAGATAATCATCAAAGTTTTTCCATGTGTTCTGCACATCGAATTCCATAATTGGATCCATTGTCATCGGCAAAAACTTAAAATCCTCTAAACCTGAAAGGTCAACTTCATTCTTCGGTAAGTCCTTTACGATAGTAGCCACGACCTTCCCTTTTAAATTAAGTTCTTTTTTTATTAACTCAATTGAATCCATTAATTCCTGAGAATTTCTTTTATTAGATAAAATACCATAGTCGCCACTTAACAAAATATTACCCGATACCACTAAGTAATGTGGCTTATTGCGTTTGATACCGAAAATAAATTTATCTAATGCCTGACTAAAAATATTCAATAATTGACCATAGGGTTCAAGATTTAAAATAGAATTTAAATCACGTTGCGCTAAATCGACAATCTGAAAATAATGGAAAGTTATTTCCTTGCTGACTTTATTTTTTTTAAAAATATAATAGAAGGTTAAACCTTCATAGTTGGCTTGTTCAACAGCGTTCAGATAGGTCTTATCTAAGAAGCAATTTTTATGATTAAGTTCCTTCCAAAATTCAGAAGGCACATCACTTACACGATTAAAAACACCAACAACAGTCGTCAACTTGATAAGATTAGGATGAAAAATAAACAATAAGAAGTATGAATAGTTTTATTGACGACTATTTTTTCTGATTCATTAAATCACGAATGTATTTAACAGGTGCGGAGCCATAACTGAGGAATTGCTCATGAAACTTTTTCAGATTAAAATCTTTCGATTTCATCGATTCTCGCAATTCATAAATTTCAGTAAATCCTGTATAATAACTTGTTAATTGAACCTGCGTTAAACGCACACGTTTCCACTTACCTTGCGCTTCGGCCGTTTGTTGAAATGCGCCATCGACTAACAACTTCATCGCATCTTGCTCGCTCATATTTTTCACATGAACGCTGTAGTCAAGAATCGTATTACAAACCGAACGTAAATGCCATTTGTAATACATTAACCACATTTCAGGTTCGTTGTTTCCATAGCCATTTTCAAGCATCATTCGCTCAGTATAAACAGCCCATCCTTCTACCATGGCTCCATTTCCCATAATACTTTTAATGATGGATGGAGAGTTATTACTATACACCAATTGTGTGTAATGTCCCGGAATAGCTTCGTGAATATTTAATATCTGAAGAATATACTGATTGTATTCACGTAAATAACTTTCTGCTTGCTCAGGTGTATATCCAGTTAAAGGAGAAACATTGTAATAGGTATTTCCACCTTTATCATAAGGTCCCGGAGCTGAAATAGAAGCTCCTGCTCCACCGCCTTCCATGTACGCAGGTGTTTTACGCACAACTAAAGGTTTAGAAGGATCGATATAGATGAGGTCTTTCTCTTTGATAAATTTAATTAATGCTGGAATCTGCGCTTGAATGCTTTCTAAGAACGAATCACGGTTAACATGTACTAATGAAAGTTTATCAATCATCTTGCGGATTAACTGTAAACTATCCGTTGGCATTGCTTCCTTCGGGAAATATTTTGGCCAAAGCTGACGAGTTAACTCCGCCATTTCATGATGCAATTCAGCCTTGCGCTTTACCGCTTTATTGTAAATTTCTTCTGCGCTATAGCTAGATGCAATATCATATTTAAACTTGGTATCATATAACTCCTTGCCTATACGAAAAGAGCGACTATTTTCAGGAGTCATGTTTTTACGCATCGCTTTCAGATAACTAGCATAATCTAACATAGCCTTCTTAGCTGTATCAGAATAAGCTAGCAAATGTGCTTTAGTTGCTTCATCTAACGTAGATGCCTTTACGGAATCTTGAAGGTTTTTTCCAAACACCTCTTCAACAGACCCTTCGTGTTGTAAAATTGCAAGATCAGTATGCTCGATTGTAGGATTCTTCAATTCCTTTTTAGCTGTTTCATAATAGGCCACTACATTTTTCAAACGTTTATCGAACATCGTCAAACGCTCGTTCAACGGAGCATAACGTCCATTTAAAATTTCAGCAAATTCGCCAGCAACATTATAATTGGCAGGATTCCACTCGAAGGACTTAAAAGCCGTATCATACCAGATACCTGCTTTCAGATAATCCTGAATCATCCAATAATCAGTTTTGTTTTGCGGACTTAATAAAGCAATTTCAATATCACCTAAATCATATAAGATGGAGTCGTATTGCTTATCACAATAAGTGCGATAGTTTACGTCAGGAATAATTAATATGCTATCGTAATTATGAAATCCCGCGTAAAGTGCCGAGGTCGGATTTAACTTCCAAAGTTGATTAACAAAATCACCTTTAAACTTATCAAATCGCGCATCTTCTTCCTTAGATGCTTTGACCCAATCAATGTCGGTTGATTTCTGTTTACAAGAATAAATACTTGCCGTCATCAATAAGGCAATAATCAGCTGTGGGAAACTTAGTTTTACTTTTAACATTTTATCAAACAATTTTCACGAAAATAATCTTTATTTTGCACCCTATGAAACGAATTCTATTATTCCTATTAATTATTCTAAATTCCACAACATTATTTGCTCAATCAATGAAATACCCATCTACACGAAGGACAGAGGTGGTTGATAATTATTTTGGGCAGTTTGTCTATGATCCATACCGTTGGATGGAAGATGATCGTGCAGCCGAAACAGAGCAATGGGTAAAGGATGAAAACAGCGTTACAAATGCTTATTTAGATAAAATCCCCTTCCGCCAAGCATTAAAAGATAGCATGAAAGCTTTATGGAATTTCAATAGTTATTCATTGCCTTTCAGAGCGGGAAAAAGTTATTTTTATTATCGTCAGGAGGCCAATCAGAATCAGCCATTATTGTTTTATATACGTTCTTTAGAATACGTTCCGATGAGCTATTTCGATCAGAACAAATTATCCGCAGATGGAACAACACACTTCACAGAGACTACAGCATCTGAAGATGGATTTCATATAGCATTTCAGGTTTCCTATGCTGGCAGCGACTGGAATGAGATACGCATCAAAGAATCAAAAACGATGAAGACCTTGCCTGAAGTTCTCAAAGGAATTAAATTCTCAAGTACAGCCTGGTATCAAGATGGATTTTTTTATTCTCGCTATGATGTCGACACAACAAAAGCGATTTACACTTTAAAGAATGAGAATCATAAAGTCTTCTATCATAAATTATATTCAGAACAGTCACAGGATTCATTAGTCTATGAAGATAAAGAGCATCCGCTAAGAAATTTCTCAACAACTGTTACTGAAGACAATAATTACCTTTTGCTATTTTCTTCGGAAGCAACCAGTGGTAATAATGTAATGCTTCAGGATTTAAATAATCCGAAGAAAAACCTTATTACTGTTGTGAAAGGTTTTGAATACGACTTTTCGTATATCGGTACTGTTAGAGGGAAGCTTTTATTCATCACCAATTACAAAGCGCCTCAAAATCGTTTGGTATTGATTGATCCTAAATCACCCTCTGAAAGTAATTGGAAAGATTTGATTCCTGAGTCGAAAGAAAGCATGAAAGATGCGACATTAGCACTGGACAAACTGATTGTTCATTACATGAAAGATGCAAGTAGTCAATTGAAAGAATACGACTTTAACGGAGTGTTTAAGGGGAATATTAACCTAGGAAGTATTGGAACTGTTGATGGTCTTTCGGGATCAGTAAAAGACACGAACCTATTTATCTCGTTTACCAACTTTGTATCACCTGCAATTATTTATCGCTATAATGTTGTGACCTCTCGCCTTTTTAATCAGTTTAAATCGCAGTTACCATATGATGTAAATCAATTTGAAACCAAGCAAGTATTTTATACTTCAAAAGATGGAACTAAAATTCCAATGTTTATCGTTCATAAAAAAGGTGTTCAGTTAGATAGAAATAATCCTACCCTCCTATTTGGTTATGGTGGATTCAATATCAGTAAGACACCAGAGTTCAAGCCAGAGCGTTTAGTGTTTTTAATGAAAGGCGGAGTATTAGCAGTTCCATGCATTAGGGGTGGTGGTGAATATGGAAGTAAATGGCACGAAGCAGGAACGCAATTGAAAAAGCAAAATGTATTTGACGATTTTATTGCTGCTGCAGAATATTTAATAAATAATAAATACACTAACCCAACTAAGTTAGCCATAAGCGGACGTTCTAACGGAGGATTATTAGTGGGTGCTGTTATGTTACAACGTCCTGAATTATTCAAAGTAGCATTGCCAGCTGTTGGCGTTATGGATATGCTGCGCTATCATAAATTCACAATTGGTTGGTCTTGGAAAGGTGACTATGGCTCATCGGACGATAGTTTGCAATTTAGTAATCTGATTAAATATTCTCCTTTGCATAACATCAAAGAAAACGTTCAATACCCATGTACATTTGTAACTACAGGTGATCATGATGACAGAGTTGTTCCAGCACATTCATTCAAGTTTGCAGCTACCTTACAAAACAAGTACAAAGGAGAACGACCAATGCTGATTCGTATTGATAGCAATGCTGGTCATGGAGCTGGAAAACCTAAATTCAAATTAATTGATGAGCAAGCCGACATATTTACATTCTTATTTTATAATTTAGGAATGTCATTATGAAAAATATAAAATCGCTGGCAGGCTTAATCGTAATCATTTCTTTCTTTTTAAATGCATGCACAAAAGAAGAAGAAATTGGAATGGACTTTAAAATTAATGGAGCTAAAGATCTTACGCTCTTGAAAAATGATAGTACAAGTCGCGATATAACCTTTCTGTATTTAGGAGGTAGTCGCGAAGAACTTACTATAACGTGTACGGGTATACCCAATGGAGTTTCAGTGAACTTTAGCTCGTACGCAGGTACACCCGACTTTACGGTTAAGCAAACTATTAAAACGACCAATGCAGATACGGGTACGTATGCTATTAATGTGACAGGCTCTACTCCATTAGGAAAAGTATTTACAAGAACATTTTATCTAATAGTTGATGCATCACCGAATATTAGTCCTACCATTAGTTTAAATGGCAATTATACCATCGATATCACCTTAAATCAACCGTTTGTTGATCCGGGTGCTACAGCACATGATCCAGAAGACGGGACAATTACTAATCAAATTGTGACTTACGGAAATGTTAATATTGATTCTACAGGTAACTACCCGATTAGTTATGTAGTGTATGATTCTGGTGGATTAAAAGATTCGGTAACGCGTATTGTTAGGGTGTTTAACTCTTTGAATTATGTTTCTGGTTCATGGACCTGCAAAACAATTACGCCCTCGACAAATGACACGACCAATTGGATTACTACTATTCAGGCATCTGGAACAGTGGATAATCGATTTTTGATTTTTAAAGTTGGAAATGATTATTTAGCAAATCCGATAGTTGATTATTATCCTTCGAGTGGAATTTTAAACTTGGCGAGTCAGACATTCTTTTGTCAAACGGCTGTAGACACTTCTAATCATACATTTGTTGGAACAGGAACTATCACGAGCCAAGGCCAGCAAAAAATCATTACGATTGATTACACTGATTCGTATTTTGATGCGGTGCAAGGAAATAATGTGAGCATCCCTCGTAGAGATGTTTACATTAAATAGTTGGTTGAAATTGATTCAGGTGATGGATACAATGCTTATACAACAAGCGCGTCCAATGCTCTTCATTTAAGTCGCCGAAAATCGGATTACGGACTAATAACTCCGGATGATTTTCAAAGCGTGCTACAAAACGATTGAGTTGTAATTGTAATTCATTTAACAAAGCATTTGCATCCTCATTATTCACAGGTATAGGCTTATCACCCATCATTGAATTTTTTGTGTCAGGCTTGAAGAGTTTATCCGTCATAAGAAAAGACTGCATTGCAGGAATACGTTCTTCTGGTGAATGAATTGAATCATGAACTATATCGCCACTGGCATTCTTACAAGAATCAATTAAATGTTCCAGCATCTGATTAAAATTCATCTTACCCCAATTCGCTTTTGCAGGTTGAGGTAAAGAGCGAAAATCGTTTACTAAATGATTTAGCAAATATTCTTTTTGTTCTTCTGTTGTCATTTTGATTGAATTAAAATCCTGGAAATCCTGGTAACATATCTCGGCCTGCAGCTTTCATTTCTGCCTCTGAAATAGCATCCGCTTTACTGAATGCATCGGAGAAAGCCAACTCTAAAAAATCCTGTACTTCCTCTTTTCGCTCAGGAAAAAGCAGGCAGGGGTCAATATCAATCGACTTTATTTTTTTATTGGCAGTGAGTGTTATTTTTACCTGACCTTGTGCAGAAACACCTTCAACATACACAGTATCAAGGCGCGTTTTCACCTCTTCCATTTTCTTTTGCACATCACCAAGTTTACTAAGAATATCGAACATGATTTGTTGAGATTAGAGTTGCAAATTTACAGTTAATTGTTAATTAAATAAACAACATACATAGATTCAATTTTGGAAGAACCTATCTTTTAATTAAATTAGTGCCGATAAAGAAATTATCGTAATAAGTTTAAACTAACCAAACCAAATAAAACGCATGAGCACAACCAATCAAAGCGGACATCCGAGGGGGTTATACCTACTCTTCTTCACAGAAATGTGGGAACGCTTCAGTTACTATGGAATGAGAGCAATTTTCATTCTATACATGACAAAAGCTTTATTCATTGATAAAGCCTTCGCTTCAAATATTTATGGAAGCTTTACCGGACTTGTTTACTTAACTCCTCTATTAGGAGGTTACTTATGCGATAAGTATTGGGGAAACAGAAGAAGTATCTTATACGGCGGTATATTAATGGCCATAGGACAGTTATTCTTGTATTTAAGTGCTACGATGACTTTGCCAGATGTACAATCGGCATCAGCAGTTACATTTATGTGGGCTGGATTAACATTACTAATTATTGGTAATGGCTTTTTCAAACCGAACATCTCGACGATGGTAGGTCAGTTATATCCTAAAAACGATAGTCGCGTAGATGGTGCATTTACCATTTTCTATATGGGAATTAACATGGGTGCATTTTTCTCTCCTTTAATATGCGGAAGCTTTACAGAGTATAAATATGGTTTCTTAGCTGCTGCAATAGGAATGATTTTAAGTTTGATTTCATTTGAATTATTAAAGAACAAACATTTAAAAGGACCTGATGGAAGCGATTTAGGAATGCCGGTTGCTAAGTTAGATATGAAAACAGGATTATCGATTGTGGGTTCTATTCTTGCAATTTTTGCATTCTTAAATTACAAAACAATAGTAGGATTTTTCTTAAGCGCTGGAGCAATTGCCGATGCACATTCATTATCACACACCATTGCGAATCTTGATGTAGTTGGATATTTAATTTACCTTTCATTAATTGTTATGCCTTTGGTCATCTTAAGAGATAAATCATTAACAAAAGATGAAAGAGAGCGAATCATTGTAATTTTCATTCTTGCGTTCTTCGTAATTTTCTTCTGGGCATGTTTCGAACAAGCTGGTGCATCATTAACCTTATTTGCTGATCAGCAAGTAGACAGAGCAATTGATATCAACATCAATGCGTATATGATTGCAGCTGTATATGCAACAATCATTTATTTCTTAGGAAATGCATTAGGATGGTTCTTCGAATGGACATCAAAAATTGTAAAAATCATTCAGGTAGTTGGTGTTCTTATTGTAATCTCTTTAACTGCATTTGGATTTATTGCTGATATTCATTTATCAGAATTCCCATCACCTTGGTTCCAGTCGGTAAACCCATTAGCAATTATTATTCTTGCTCCTTTCTTCACAGTAATGTGGGGAAAATTAGCGAAGCTAAATATGGAACCTTCTTCGCCTCTTAAAATGGCATTAGGTCTTGGTTTAGTTGCATTAGGATATGTGATCATTGCATTTGCTGTTCATGGAATTTCACCTTCTACAAAAATTGCGATGTTCTGGTTATTCGCTTTGTACATTGTGCATACAATGGGAGAACTTTGCTTATCACCTATCGGATTAAGTATGGTTAGTAAACTCGCTCCCGTTAGATTATCATCTTTATTAATGGGAACATGGTTCTTAGCAAATGCAGTAGCAAATAAATTTGCAGGAACATTAAGCGCATTAATTCCTCCAGGAGCTGGTGAAGAAGCATCGACTGAAATCCCAAGCATCTTAGGAATTCAAATCAATAACTTATTTATTTTCTTCTGTGTGTTCATCGTTTTAAGTGGAGCTGCTTCACTTATTCTATTAGCATTATACAGAAAACTTATTAAAATGATGCACGGAGTAAACTAATTGTGTTTTAATAATTAATGAGAAAGTCCTGATGATAAGTCAGGGCTTTTTTATTTTAGCCCTATTGGTAAATTGCTTAAAATAGATTTACTTTGATTAAAACCAAACTACTATGTCGACATTAGCCGAGATACAAAACTTTAAAGGAAAATATCCAAAGCAATTATGGTATCTGTTCTTCTCTGAAATGTGGGAACGCTTTTGCTTTTATGGAATGCGCGGAATGCTTGCAGTATTTATCGTATCTCAATTAAAGATGGATGAAGGCACAGCTAATTTGCAGTATGGCGCCATACAAGCTTTCGTGTATGCGTTTACATTTATTGGTGGACTCTTTGCTGATAAAATATTAGGGTTTCGCAAATCGCTTTTTTGGGGCGGATTATTAATGATTACAGGTAGTTTAATTTTATCGATTGGAATAAATATTCATCAATCTTTAGAAAGTAATCACTTTTGGTTTTTCCTTGGTACAAGTTTCACCATTATTGGAACAGGATTTTTCAAACCTAATATTTCTACAATGGTTGGATCGCTCTATCATGAAAATGATTCAAGACGTGATGCAGGATTCTCTTTATTCTATGCAGGTATAAATGTCGGGGCTCTTTTAGGAGGTTATGCATGCATTGCAATTGCAAATTCATATTCATGGAATTTAGCATTCGGTTTAGCA
>CANFIN010000082.1 GCA_947447155.1 Bacteroidota bacterium
CCTGCTGCATCGATGGAGCAACGCATTAAAGAAGAATTAGAAATTAATCCCGCTTTAGAGGAAGGAGCCGAGGAAGAACTTGAATTAGACAATTCCGAAGAAGAGGAAACATCCGAAGATGAACAAGAGGAAAAAGATGATTTTGAAGACGAGAAGGAAGAGGATTTAATTGATAAGGATGACGATGTTGATATTGAAGATTACATCGACGATGATGATATTCCTTATTACAAAACGAACGCAAATAATTCTTCTCCCGACGATGAAAAGAGAGAAACACCAATTACAGTCAGTGTTTCTTTCCAGGATATTTTACTTTCTTCTTTAGGTTTATTACCACTCGATAATCATCATTATATAATTGCGCAACATTTAATTGGTAGTTTAGATGATGATGGTTATTTACGTCGTGATTTGAATTCGATTGTAGATGATTTATCGTTCTCGCAAAATATTCAAACAACACGCGAAGAGTTAGAGGAAACATTAAAAGTAATTCAGACATTAGATCCTGCTGGTATTGCAGCGCGCGACTTACGTGAGTGTTTATTATTACAGTTAGATCGTAAGAAAAAAGAACATCATCCGCATGAAATAGCCTATCGTATTATTCACGATTATTTTGATGAGTTCAGCAAGAAGCATTACGAGAAAATTCAGAAAAATTTAGAGCTCACCGATGAGCAATTGAAAGAAGCGATTCACGATATTGTTACTTTAAATCCTCGTCCGGGTGGTGGTTCTGCAGAGGAGACACGCAGCTCACAGCAAATTATTCCTGATTTTATTTTGATGGTGAATAACGGCGAGATGGAGCTTTCACTCAATTCGCGCAATGAACCCGATTTAAAAGTGAGTCGCCATTTTCAAGAGATGTTGCAAGCATATTCGCGTGATAAGAAAAGTGTAAACAAAGAAGCTATTGTATTTATTAAATCGAAGATTGATTCTGCACGTTGGTTTATTGATGCTATTCGTCAGCGACAAATTACATTATACACTACCATGCAAGCCATCATGGAGCATCAGAAAGATTATTTTTTGAGTGGTGATGAACGTCAGTTGAAGCCCATGATTTTAAAGGATATTGCAGAGATGGTACAGATGGATATTTCAACGGTATCGAGGGTAGCGAATAGTAAATATGTAGAAACTCCTTATGGTACTTTTTTACTGAAATATTTTTTCTCTGAAGGATTGCAAACTGATTCAGGCGAAGAAGCATCGAGCCGTGAGATTAAAAAAATTCTGGAAGATGCTATTGGTGGAGAGGATAAACGCAAGCCTTTACCAGACGAAAAACTGGCTGAGTTACTAAATAGCAAAGGCTATAACATTGCTCGCCGTACCGTGGCAAAATACCGTGAGCAACTGAATATTCCGGTAGCACGACTTCGTAAAGAAGTGTAACACAAAATTTACGGTTATTACTTTATCGGCATTCTAAAAAATAGGGTAAATCTCTTACCTTTGCAAACTACTTTGTGAAGGAAAAGAAATATGTCGCAACATTTATCAGAACAAGAGATTTTTCGTCGTAAGAGTCTCGAAGAATTATTAAGCATGGGTATTAATCCTTACCCTGCTGCATTATATCCTGTGAATTGTTATTCAGAACAAATTCATGCAGGCTTTGATGCTAACCCGGATGCATTTAAAGAAGTAGTAGTTGCTGGCCGTATTATGTCGCGCCGCATCATGGGGAATGCTTCATTTGCTGAATTGCAAGATGCGCAAGGAAGAATTCAACTTTACTTTAAACGTGATGAGATTTGTCCGGGTGAAGACAAAACTTTATACAATACTGTTTTCAAAAAATTAATTGATACAGGTGATATCATCGGTGCAAAAGGATATGCTTTCCGCACGCAGATGGGAGAACTTTCTATTCACGTTTCTGAATTTACGATTCTTTCTAAGTCGTTGCATCCATTGCCAACGGTGAAAGAAAAAGACGGAGAAGTGTTCGATGCATTCAGTGATCCTGAGCAACGTTATCGTCAGCGTTATGTGGATTTAATTGTGAACCCACATGTACGCGAAACATTTGTGAAGCGTTCGAAGCTAGTAAACAGCATGCGTTCATTCTTGAATGAGAAAGGATATTTAGAAGTAGAAACGCCTATTCTTCAACCGTTATATGGTGGTGCTGCTGCTCGTCCGTTTAAAACACATCATAATACACTCGACATGACGCTTTACTTACGTATTGCGAATGAGCTTTACTTGAAGCGTTTGATTGTTGGTGGTTACGATGGTGTATTTGAATTTGCAAAAGATTTCCGCAACGAAGGAATGTCGCGTTTTCATAATCCAGAGTTTACGCAAATGGAATTGTATGTTGCGTACAAAGATTATAACTGGATGATGGAAACTGTAGAAGCGATGGTAGAGAAAATTGCTTTAGACTTACACGGTAAAACAGAAGTACAGGTTGGTGAGCACATGATTAACTTCGCTCGTCCTTGGAAACGTTTTACAATGTATGAAGCCATTCAACATTTTACAGGAGTAGATATTTCTGAAATGAATGAAGCAGAGATGCGTGAAGCAGCGAAGAAGTTAGGTGTGGAAGTAGATGAGTCGTTAGGTAGAGGAAAAATTATTGATGAGATCTTCGGTGAGTTTTGTGAGCCGAAATTAATACAGCCTACATTCATTACTGATTATCCTGTAGAGATGAGTCCGCTAGCGAAGAAGCACCGCAGCAAAGAAGGTTTAGTAGAACGCTTTGAAGCAATTTGTAACGGTAAAGAAATTTGTAATGCGTACTCTGAGTTAAATGATCCTATCGATCAGCGTAAGCGTTTTGAAGAGCAATTAGAGCTTGGTAAGCGTGGCGACGAAGAAGCAATGATGTTGGATGAAGATTTCCTTCGTGCAATTGAATTCGGGATGCCTCCTACATCAGGATTAGGAATTGGTATTGATCGTTTATCGATGATTATGACGAACTCTCCTTCTATTCAAGATGTATTATTCTTCCCTCAGATGCGTCCTGAATTAACAGGTGCAGGCGTGGTGAAAGAAGAGGCAGTATTAGATGGTGTTCCTTCTCCTTGGGACGAAGTGTTGATGAAGATGGGCATCACAACCAGTCAGCAATTAAAAACAATGAACCCTAATAAGTTGTTTAACGATTTAGGCGGAATGCGAAAGAAATTAAAGATTGAATCATCTCTTCCTTCTTTAGACGATGTGAAGAGTTGGATGTCGTAATAAGAAAGGCCGGGTAATTCCGGTCTTTTTGTTTAAACTGAATTTTATGAAAAAAAGAATTTTATTACTGATTGCTGTTGCAACAATTACGATTACTAACGGCTATGCACAGCTGAACGATGCGAAAGTTATTCCTAATCTGAAAAAGCATATTTCTACGCTTGCTTCGGATGAGTATGGCGGACGAGAGCCTGGTACTAAGGGTGAAGTGTTAGCTTATACTTACATCAGTAAACAATTCAAAGAAATTGGCTTGAAAGAAAAAGGTACGAACGGCTATTTGCAGGAATTTAAATTTGTAAAGTCGGTGAGTATGGATGCTTCTTGTGCTATAACAATAAACAATCAAGCAGCGAAAGCGAATGATGATTTTTTCTTGCTTCCCTACTCTAACGATACAAGCATTAGTGGTGTAACCAAGTATATGAACTACGGAATTATTTCTACCAAAAATAATTTCAACGATTATTCAGAATTACAAGCAACGGACCGCTTACCATTTATTCTCGTAATGGAATATGGCACTCCTGATCATGCTGGTCCGCATAGTAAGTATAGCGATGATGCTGATATTCGTACGCGAGTTAACAATGCAATTAAATTCGGAGCAATGGGAGTCATCTTCATCAACAGCAGCAAAGATGAACAAGATCCGGAAATCGATTTTAGTAAACGCATTACCGTGAGTAGCATTCCTGTTGCATTTGTAAAAGGAACATTAGCAACACAATTAAAAAATGGAAGTTGTAATGTAAGTATGACGACTAAACTTCACAAAGAGGAAGTCAGTGGACATAATATTATTGGATTCATAGATAATAAAGCAGAAAATACGGTTGTGATTGGTGCGCATTATGATCACTTGGGTATGGGCGGACAAGAATCGCTTTACAGAGGAGAACCGGCAGTGCATAATGGTGCAGATGACAATGCCAGTGGTACAGCAGCATTGATTGAATTAGCGCGTTATTTAAAAGCAAACGGACCGAAAGGGAACAATTATTTAATCATGGCTTATTCGGGAGAAGAGAAAGGATTATTAGGCTCTGGTTATTTTGTGAAGAATCCTACACTCGCTTTAAACAAGATGAACTACATGTTAAACATGGACATGGTAGGTCGTTTGAAAAAAGAAGAACCTACCTTATTGATTAATGGAGTTGGAACTTCTGATGCATGGAAGATTACCATGAATTATATTAAGGTAGATAGTTTAAAAACAAAAACAACTGAATCAGGTGTTGGTCCTTCGGATCATACTTCGTTTTATTTGAAAGATATTCCTGTGTTGCATTTTTTCAGTGGTACGCACAACGATTATCATAAGCCGAGCGATGATGAAAATTTAATCAACTATCCTGGTGAAGTAGCCATCATGAATTACATTGTTCAGTTAGTGCAGCGATTAGATGATAAAGGAAAATTAAATTTCATCAAGACGAAAGAAGAGAACAACGAAGATGCTCCACGCTTTAAAGTAACATTAGGTGTTGTTCCTGATTATGGGTTTGATGGAGCAGGAATGCGAATTGACGGTGTGAGTGAAAACAAACCAGCTGCAAAAGCAGGATTAAAAGCAGGTGATATTGTAACGCAGATAGGAGAAGAAAAAGTAGTGGATATGATGAGTTACATGAAAGCGCTTGGTAAATTCTCTAAAGGAGATACTGTGATGGTGAAGATTGTTAGGGATAAAGTAGAGAGTTTTGTGAGTGTTACTTTTTAAAATATTTTATTGTTTTTTTAAGGGCGAAATATAAATTCCGCCCTTTTTTTAAGTTTAAACTTTATCGCTTTTCTATATACTCAAGCCGTATAGGCTCCTACTTTTTTCTGCAGCAAAAAAAGTAGGCAAAAATGCCACCGCTGTAAACTTATTGAGGAGCTGCTTTCGTGCGTAGCGGAAATAATCGAACTCGACCAGTAGTTAAATACTACAAGCCTCAGACAGCGCTTATTTCTAATCGCTACTTTCTACAGCATCTTATTTCCTCAATAACTTTAAGGCGGACATTATTCTAAATTATTGTTTTTAAAAAAATTTAAACGGCCTCAGTTTATTCGGTTTTTGACGAAGGTAAAATTGCGTTAAGCAAATTTAGAAGTTCCGAGCCTGTGAGGAAATCACTGAATTTGTAGCAATTTTATCAAGGAAAAAATTTGCGTGCAAAAGAATAAAGTGCAGCCTTGACTTTTTCTTTGGTTCTTTCATTTTGTGTCAAGACAAAAGAAAGAACTTCCTAAAAATTATCATAAATTAAGAAACAGAATAGAAGGAATTACTGCATATTAAATTATCATTCAAAATGTGTTGTCATTTAAATATCTTTTCAAGAGTATAAAATATTTAATATCACTAAATTTGTAAAAGCAATGACCAACGAAGAAGTAGAAAAAATAATCAACGAAGTATTCCCAGGATTAACACTGTATTATCGTGATACAGAGTTGTCATCGGAATTAATTTCCAACTATCAACCGAAGCAAATCCTTTTAGAACCTGCATTTATCGATTGCTCGCATATGGGCGGATATCCAACAGGAAAAATGCGTTACTTAATTGCAAGCAATAAAGCTGCGGACTTAGGTCGTGTGCAACCCGAAGTAGCTAAATACGGAATGATGGTGATAAACGCTGGTTCGTTTTTTAAAGTATTAGACATTTTTGAAATTGACGGCTATACGCAGGTGTTACTATTGCATATCCCATCGCAGGCTGTCGACTTTTTTAAAATCACGAACTCTAACTTAGAGCAAACCGTGATTGATAAATGTCGTGCGCTATTTGAAAAACGCATGACAGACGAAGTAATTCCTGAACTGAACGAAGAAGGTTGGAAGCAGCGTATTGATTTCCCATTAGGGATGAGTAAAGAAGGGAAGTTGTATTTTCAGGAGTAATTAGTTCACGTAAGTAATCGTGAAGCGTGTGGCCTGCTCTTTCGAATCAGCCGTAGCAAATAATTTATCGCCTTGCAGTTTTACAAATTTGTTGTTGAATGCTTTTAAAATAATCGTATTCGCATCTATCTGAATAATCGTAAATGCCTCCCAATCAGATGGTGCTTCACGATTGGCCATGATTTGTTTGCTGCCATCAATCTCAGCCGATAAAAACTGATTAGTATAAGCCATTAAGTTCACCGTATTTTTAGTGCGCCATATTAAGTTAAAGGTTTCCCAAGCACTCGCGTTATCTTTTGTTGCAACTAATTCTTTCGATTGCTCTGCACAAACGTATTTACCATTGTCGGCTTTCAAGGTAATATTTTTTTCAATAGGTAATGTAATATCTCCTTCAAACTGATTGGTCAATAATTTATGTACTTCGGTTTCTAAAATAATATTTACCGATAAATCAGGTTTTTCTTTTACCAATAAATCTTCGCGCATGCGGTATTTCCATTCATCATGGATAAACACGCATTCGTGAAACGATTCTTCAAAATATTTCATCATTAACAAGGTGAAAGAATCACGAATGAAAAAACATTTTCTCTTTGGTTGTCGGTCGTTTATGCGCACAACTTGAAAATCCCAGTCTGCAATTTGTGCTGGTCGTTTATAATCGCGCAGCGGACCATCATACGCGCCACTATCTCCTTTACGTTTTAAGGCTAAAAATTTCTCAGGGAATTTATCCTCCACATTCAGAATTTTTGCTTGTGAGCCTAAGCGTGACTCGTACTCACGTGTGAAGTCGTTGATGTTGGCAATGTATAAATCAGCATAATCTTTCTTGATAGAATTAGCAATAGCTTCATAACCATAATACGCACCTAAGTCGTTCCAGTGATCATCTGTTCGTTGATACAACTCTACTCCATCTTTTTTATGCGCAAGAATATTCGAACGCACATCAATGATGTTTATGTAAGGAGGATTGTTCAACGACATTAATTGGTCGTAGCGTGTTTTAGGAGAAACCTTTACAAGCTGATAAGGAAGAAACTCCGGATATACATTCATCTTATTAGGAACGATTGCTACGTAGTATTTCATTCCACGCATAGCAGACCATTTAGTGCGCTTCTCTATTTCCTTTTTTATAGTTTGTAATTCTTCGGATGTAAACAGATTTGCGCCTTTGTAATTAGCAATCGATTTTGTTTCGTAAAACCAATTGTTATTTCCAATGATGACTTCAGATGGTACAGCAGACGTATGTAGATTAAAGAATTCAAAGCGATCTAAAAAACGAATCAATGAATTTCTGAATCCGAAATTATCTGCATAATACGCATCATATTCTTTAAAGTATTTTTCGAGTTCACTCTTTTGATAAACTGGTCGTGATGCTTTTTCACGATTTTCATTTGCAGGTATTTCAGCAACTAATTCCAGATTACTATTGATAAACGGTAATAGAATCATGACGGAGAAAATCACGATGACTAACTTTTGAATGACTATCTTTTTCGCCTCCATCAGAATCTGAAATAAATAAAAGGATTATAGGTATTAGCTGCTAAATAAGCTAAAGCAAAAAAGAAGATAACGATAGCAAACGTAAACTTCACCAATAAGAAACGATATTCTAAAACTGGCGCTATGCTAAACTTCGCCATGTATCGGTCACTAACGGCTCTGAATATCCTAAAAGAATAAAGGATGGCGAATACAAGTAATATTACCACTTTCGGATTTATAAATTCAATGGCGAATACACTTGTTGTTACTCCGCTTGAAATACCGAACATGCGTTCAATAAATATCCATGCTTCTGAAATTTTATCGGCTCTGAAAAACACCCAACCAATCATTACTACTAAAAGAGTATAGACAACTCGTAATGGTGATGGAAGCTTGCTAATAATTTTATCAAGTCCAACTCTTTCCAGCAATAAAAATAATCCGTGGTACATTCCCCATACGATGAAGGTCCAGTTGGCACCATGCCAGAAGCCTGTGCAGAAAAACACAATTAATAAATTGCGCAATGTTTTTAATTCAGATCCTTTGTTACCTCCTAACGGGATGTAAAGAAAATCTCTGAACCATGTTGAGAGTGAAATATGCCATCGTCGCCAGAATTCTTTGATTGATTGTGATGAATACGGATAATTAAAATTCTCTGGGAAATCGAACCCGAAAATTTTTGCGAGTCCAAGTGCCATATCCGAGTATCCGGAGAAATCAAAATAAATCTGAATGGTGTAACTGATTATTCCAAGCCAAGCAGCACTGGTAGATAATGATGAAGCGGGATTATTAAAAATTCCATCAGCAATAAACGCAAACGTATTTGCAACAATTACTTTTTTCGCTAATCCGAAAATGAATCGTTGAATACCGAAGGCTGCTTTCTCTATACTCATCGTACGGTTAGCAAACTGCGTTGCTACGTCGTAATAACGAACAATTGGTCCTGCAATTAATTGTGGGAAGAATGAAATGTATAAAGCTAAATCGAGAAAGTTTTTTTGCACTTGCACTTTTTTGCGATACACATCAATCACATACGAGAGCGCATGAAAAGTAAAAAACGAAATTCCAATTGGTAATCCAACGGGTGTATATTCAATTGGCGTTGACTTAATCAGATTAATATTATCGAGAAAGAAATTAAAATACTTGTAATAGCCGAGCAATCCAAGATTCACAATAACCGCAATGGTGAGAATGACTTTAGCATTCGTATCACGATTTTTATCAATCAGTAATCCGAAGATGTAATTGATAATGATTGAAAAAATAAAAATGGGTGTTTGAGATAAACTTCCCCAGGCATAAAAAATCAAACTGGCAATTAATAAAATGCTATTGTGAAATTGCTTCTTACCAATACCTATTAAGAATAGAACGATGGGTAAAAAAGCAAATATGAAAATGGGGGAACTAAATAGCATTAATGTAGCTGCGAATAATGATATAGTAAAAATAGAAAATAAAACATAAAAAAAGTCCCGAGTAAATTACACTCAGGACTAGGTTGGTTTATGGTTAGATTGTATTTTTTATCCGCTGCAGCTAATGCAACCTTCTGGATTATCTAATGAACAAGTAATCTGATCAGCAGCACTTACAAAATCAGTTGTGAAATCATCAGCAGCCGGTGTTGA
>CANFIN010000083.1 GCA_947447155.1 Bacteroidota bacterium
GGATTATCCCATTTAACATAACGTGCATCAATAAAACTGTTGGAAGAAAAAATACTGATTGTTCCATACCTTGATTTATCCGTTAGAAGTTTCACTACATCAAGCTCAACAAACGACTCTACACCTTTGCTGACAGATGCACCAATATTTGTTTTCAAATTAAAACCATTTTGAATGATTGTACCGATGCGATTATCATAATTCAAATAAAATGCACCAACGTCAAATACTAAATAATTTTTTACTTTACCTCTGTAACCAAGATCTGCATTAAACCCAGATGCATCTTTTAGATTCGGATCAATAATATCTGTAGTTGCTGATGGTGTTAATTCAGAAAATGTAACTGGTCTGTAGGCCAATGAATAATTTCCATAGAATTGTGTATGCTCTGAAATTTCAACCTCGCTCCCTATTCCATAAAGTAAAAACGAACGATAGCGAGTATCACTTTTCAATACACCATTGTTGCTTGAATTGATATATCCACTTAATGAGTTATTGATTATATCGTAACGCAATCCAGGAATTATTTTAATTCGCTTATTTAATTGAAAAATATGCTCAGCAAAAAAAGCATAATTGGTAGTTGTAAAATGGAGAGAACGATCAAATAAATTATTTACCGCATCGAAATTAAAATCCGATTCAGTTGAACCAACTCCTAATTGATTTCGGGTGGTATTACCTTTAAAAACTCTGATACCAGCTGCAAGAATATTCTGATTTTGATTTAGGTCATACTTATAAGAAATCCTAGTTTCCATTCCATAATTCTCATAGCCATCTTTATCAACTTGACGAGGATTATATTGTAGGGTGCTTGGATTAATTGAATCACTTACTGTAATTGCTTTTGTATAACCCACACTATTGCGTTGCGCAAAGGTCATAAAACACTTTAACGATAATTGCAATTTAGGCTGAATTGCATAATTGAAATCAACTGACAATAAATTCCATGGTGTACTCATCCAGTTACGACTTCTTAAAGATTGTTGGTGATTAGTTTGATATTGCGCATCTGTAAGTCCGCCCGCCTGTTGACTTTTATAGTTCATCTTTGTATAAGTCGCACTGATACTTGCTTTATCAGATAATTGATAAGATGCAGATAAATAACCTGTCCACGTTGAATAAAAACTGTTCTTTCGCCATCCTTCTGCTTGTCGAAAATGATAAAATCCATAGTAAGAAAACTTCTTCTTGCTTCCACCAATAGCGTTGTAAGAATTAAACAACCCATAACTTCCAACTGTTTGCTGAGTTTCAAATGCGAATGTCTTTTCTTTATTACCCTCATTAATTTTATAGTTTAATAATCCCCCGAACTGTGGTCCATATTGCAACGATGCAGCCCCTCTCACCACTTCTATTTTTTCAAGCGCTTCTGAAGGAGGTGTATAATAAGCCTCTGGATAACCAAAAGGATCTGAGCTCATGTCGGATCCATTTTGACGCGTGTTGAACTCCCAAGAACGGTTCGGACTTAAGCCTCTAGAAGCAATACTCGTTTGGATTCCCGATCCATCATTTTCCCAAATATGCATGCCAGGAACCTTTGCAAAAAGCTGACGTGGATTATTCACGCTTACGTCAGCATTAACCTTTGACATCAAAACTACTTCTGACTTTTTACCAGCATAAATAATGTTATTCTGTATTGCAGGCATACGTAAGATGTTGTTATCGATAACAAACGATTTTACTTCAATTTCTTTGAGATTAAGGATTTTAATTGTGTCATTAATTTGAGCATTGACTTGTATAAATGAACACAAGAATAAAACAAGATGAACGGTGATAATTTGGCGTTTCATGGTAAAAGGATTGTGGCGCAAAACTACTTATTTAGATTAATTCTAAATAATAAAAATGCTCTATTTTCAACTTATTTTCGAAACGCTCACATTATCAAGAGAATAATTTTACGATTAACTTTAACTCCTAACATGCTTCGCAAGAATCTTTTTGTTTTCCATTTTGGTTGCTGGACTTTTCTTAATTCCCCAATAAACATCACGTGCTATTTTTCCGGTTTCGCCTATATCGACCACCGGCGTTGGATAGTCGGCACCGATAATAAGATTGTATTGCTGCTGTTCAACTAAACTCATCTTATGCGGTTCGTGAATAAATTCCGTTGGAACATCTTTTAATTGGGGCAGCCATTTTTTTATAAAAACACCTTCGGGATCATGCTCGATACTTTGCTTTAACGGATTGTAAATTCTTATTGTATTAACCCCTGTTGTACCAGCCTGCATTTGAAATTGCGGAAAATGGATTCCGGGTTCATAGTCTAAGAATAACTTAGCTAAATGATAAACTCCATCACGCCAATCCTGCATCAAATGATGACAAAAAAACGAAACTAGCATCGCTCTCATTCGAAAGTTTATCCAACCTGTTTCTTTAAGACAAATCATACATGCATCAACCATCGGATAACCTGTTGTTGCATTTTTCCAGCGTTGAATATATTCTGCGTTTTTAGTAAGGATTAAATCCTCATATACTTTATTTACGCAAACAAATTCAAACATACATTCCGATTCGAACTTTTGAATAAAGTGACAATGCCAATGCAAGCGAGTTAAAAAATTATTCAACGCAAAGGTATTTGAATGCTTGTTTTTATAATTCATTACATACTGGTAAACCTGTCGTATGCTTAAATTACCCCAACTAATATAAGGCGATAGTCTGCCGCAACTAGTTCTACTCTCAGTAGGTTTACTAATATGTCTGCTATAGTTTACACCTCTTTCACGAACAAAAGAATTTAAATATTGGAATGCAAATTTTTCACCTGCTGGCTGCATACGAGGAGAGTAGTTATTTAATGCTCGCATCAATCGATCTGGAAGCAAAAAATTATTTTCGAAATAGACTGGCAACTTGTTTTTATAGGAGTTTATAATCAGTGGCGACTCCATTACATTCTTCCATTGCTCGTCCCAGCCATCTCTGTTTTTAATAGCTCTTATAACTCCATCCCGTTGAAATTCTTTCCATGTACAGTCAGACTCTTTGAATAATTCAGACAAAAGAATATCTCGATGATACGTAATGGGCGTTCCACTTTCCTGATAACTAAAGATATTTTTTACTTGAATTGATGCTAACAGACTTCGGAAAATGTCGATTGCATTGCCAAATAACAGTTCTACTTTTTTGTTGTGAATAGCAAACGCATTATTTAACTCTTGCAACGCATGATATTGAAATTGCAGATGCCTGAGACTTGTATCCTTGTATGCAATCATCTCAGGCTCGAACAAATAGATAATCAAATAAGGTATATCTTCGTTATCAGCAGCCGCCAAAGGAGCATGATCCTGGGAGCGAATATCTCTTTTTATCCAAACAATATTGATTGTGGGCTTGCTCATTTACTCCACAACGAATTTTTCTTGCTTGCTTTATTCCAATAAGAAAAGAAAGAAGGATAATACCCTACTGTATTTTCGAACATCCATTCACGAGAATGCTCAACACCTTTGTAGTGTTTATTGGTTGGATGTTCTTTGAAATGTAAACTTGATGGATTAACCTGTTGAAGTAAATCATCAAAGGAGCCCGTGAATAGCTGAACACCTTCGATATTTTTAGAAAGGTTAATCACAAAATCAATCGTTCTATCACAAACGGGGTATTGCTTAAAAAATGCTGGTTCTAATAAAAGAATCCTATTTGCATGGACATCTATATCCCAATTACAATCGAGGTTATAAAAATTATAAATACACGTTGGAAGCTGATAGTTTATTTTTAATTCAGTTTGATTAGGCAAATGCGTATCAAGAATTAAATTGATTGTATCATCAAATGAAGAGGACAAATCAAGAGCAGCTAACTCTTCGTAACTTTTGTCAAGGATTGTCCCACTTTGATTTGTATTACAATACTTATTAATATTCTCCTGATTAGCATAATACTTTTTACTACTAAAAGCTCCGGCAACCCATTGCCAGCTGAGGGCATTACTTGCCCAATCGGCATCTAGCAAATGATAATACATCCATCTCGCGGGTAATCGCCAGTGACTCTTTGCGATATTACATGCCAAGCTTGCCACGTACATGCGCGCATGATTATGCATATAGCCCGTTTGATATAAATCGTTAATACATTTATCGATTGCTTCTATTCCCGTTGTAGCGTCGACTAAATTTTTAGGAATTAAAAAGTGATTGCAAACTTGTTTGTTTTTTACGTCTTCATTTATCTCATCACCTAAGGCAATCCACACTTGCTGAAAATAATCACGCCACGCTAATTCTTTTAGGAATGATTCAATTTCTGAAGGATGATAACCTTTTGCTAAAACAGCTTTCGCTATCTGACGTGTAGAGATTATACCACGAGAAATAAAAGGGGACAAATAAGTAACATCTCCATTCAAGTAATTTCTTGTCTTACCATACTTTAAAGGATCAATATTTTCGATTCGCTGTTGTATGGACTTATAATCAGTTTCAAAAATCATAAATAAGATTTGATAACTGATAAACAATAAAAGCAGGCAATTAGTTAAGCGGTTTCAGCTTTCTTTTTGAATAAATGCACGGAAATAATATGCGGCAAACTCACACATGCTATGAATATAAAAAAGATTCCCCAGCGGTTGTAATCGCTAGAAATATTTAGCATAGGCCACACGAAAAAGAAAAGAGCTAAAACAAACCAAGCCCCTAAATGAAATGGCATTGAATAGATCCAAATCTTGTGGTGCGCCATATCTAATGTTTTTGAGATTTGTTTCCAGTTCGTTAAGCTATGCTGACCAATAAAATATAATCCAAAGGCTAACATAAGTGGTAACTGACTAGATACCAGCAACCATAAAATAGTTATCGCAAACGAATAACTTCGTTTGTAAAATGCCACAAAAAAGAAAGGTGTAATTAACCAAACAGGAGCAGAAAAAGGCATTGTCACTCCACTAATTGATTTTAAAATTTCGTTTGTTTCGTTGTAATGTGTCCCCAATAAATAAAACAACACTGTACAACCCCACAAATAAGAAAACATACTACCTAATCCCCATTGCTCTCCATCTGATTGTCCGAAGTGCCATGAAGAATAAAATAAAAAAAGACAAAGAGCTAGTTTAGGTGATAAGTACCAAAACAAAGCCATCGCAAAAGAATAAGCTAAGTAAACAAGTATAAACCTAGGTGTACTTCTTGAAACCCAATGACCACTTTCTAATAAATGATCAACTGCGCCATGTGGAATACCTACTGTTGCCAATCCAATAAAAAGCAAAGCATTTCCAACCAGAAATTGTAATTTACTTTCATTGCCTAATAGCAGTAAGATTATGGATACTATTAAAACAGAAAATGCACGACTAATAACAACAGCTTTCAATACATTTAAAAAAGTTACCTTCTTGTTTGATGAAGTTTCTTTAGTAAAAGTATTATTCAAATTACTATAACTACGGACGTTGAAGAATGCCATTTTCAATTTAATTTTTCACCTATGGGTTTTAAAATTAAAAGGGCTTGCATAATTAAATTATCCAAGCCCCTCTAATTGATTTAAACTAAAGTAAATATTAATCTTCGTTTCTTGAAAGGCTATAAATAACTAATCCGAAACCGATTTTATTAATTGCATCAGCAATATTGTAAACTATATCCATTGCATGAGATGCTGCAGCAGGATCAGATACTAATTGAATTCCGAATAAACCACCTGGTGTTCCTAAGATGTAACCTAATGGATAAATCGCCCATCCAACTAATACGAACCAAGCTAAAACACGTGTAGCTTTTGCAACTTGTGGACCAGCAGTTTGAGCTAGTTGAGCAACTTCGCCAAACCAAATTAAGTACGCAATGTAGAAATAAGCAGCGCCAGAAATCACTCCCCACATTACACTTGAATCTCTTGAAATAGTTTCTCCAAAGTAACCTGTTACTAACATCACGATAGAAGCAAAAATCAGTTTCCATAATAATGAAATTTTAGCACCAGCTTTCTTAGTAATTAAATAGAATTCTACGCACATTAAAGGCACAGTAAGAATCCAATCTACATAACGGAAGAATGTTGGCGACTCTCCAGTCTCAAGATTATACCCTCTCATGTAGTAGTAATGTACCGCTGCAATGAAAGTAATTAATCCTGAAACAAGAACTGATGTTCTCCATTTTGGTGATGTGTTGTTTAATTCAAAGAAGAAGAAAACAGATGCGGCCATCATGGCCATCGTTCCAATGAAGAACGTGAATGCGACGTAATTATCGCTGGCAATTTTTAAATGCTCCATAATACAATGATTTGGTTGGCCCTACTCTTAAGGATTTTCGGTTTCTCCGCGTTTTTTGAATTGATTTCTGCCTCCAATGTTACTTTAACAAGAATATAACACAAGAAAACAACAATTGTTTAACTTTTAACAATAAATGTTCAACAATTCAGGGGCAACTACAAATAATTGTTATATCACTACGAATTGTCCTTGAGCGTTAATAGTAAATCAGTTGATTCTCATCTAACATTAAAACCTTATGACACTAATGCGATTACAAAAAAATACAAATACTAAAATTGAAATATTTCCTCCAATTAAATAAAATCATCAGAAGAACAATCACATTTTTTCCTTAATAAAACTTTGCAATAACATCCTGATAGATGTCCATTTAACATCTGCATAGCGATTATTACTAAGCTCAATGATTTTAGATCGCTCATCAATCATATTATGCATGTATTGCATACCTTGCCATGCGGGATAAAGTTCTTTTTCTCCGGGTGAAAATAGTCTAGCCAGTTTAATAATTACCCCTAACAAACCTTGACCTCCAATTCTTATCAGTCGATATTTACTTCCTGTAATTTCAGAAATAACACTGCGTACTTCTCGTGGACTTATCATATCGCCAGCGATGCGCAAATAACGCGGACTATTATCATCCAGAGCAACATTCGCTGTAAACTCAGCTGTATTATCCATTGTAGTGAAGCCCCATTTATAGTCAGCCTTACCCCAATAAATCACGAGCTTCTTTTTAAAAATGATCATTGGCATTTCATCAAGCAATAATTCCATAAATGCACCATTAAAAATAGACGTTGATGCAATCGGACATTGATCTAGATACGTATGAAACTCACGACGCAAATCTAAATTTCTATTTTCTCCGTTGGAAAATTTAGTAAAATCAAGCGAGTAATCAGAAGGAATAAAACGCGGAACACAAGCAGCAACAGCCGCATCTAACAAAACCTTTTGCGAATCAATTACAACATCACGCAATCCTGCTAATGCAGATACAACACAAGATACTTCACTGCAATGTGATTTAATTTCATCAGTATTCCAAATATCTACTTTGCAAATTTCTATCCCTAAATCTTCTAGTTGTTTTATTTGACCAACATGACTACTTGATCGAACCAATGCGCGAACGGTGACATCTTTTGTTAATAAAGCTTTCACTATTCTCAAACCTAAATTACCTGTTGCTCCTGCGATTAAAATTATTTTTTTCATGTATTTGTATTTTCAAATTGATTACGGACTAATAATATTAATTTAGAATATTAAAATGTAAGCTAATACAAACATATTTTAAATTATCGAATATTAGCTTGACAATCTGAATAATTATCCTAATGAAATATTAATTTCAATTATCAAGTTAAAAGCTATGATTATGCTCTTAAATTCTTATAACAATTATCAAATAACAGAATGACTCACATCATTACAAACCTAGTTACACCTTAATACTTTTACAATGACAATTAGTTTTAATGTTTAACAGTTAAATTTTTAAAAAAAATGACAATCGTAGTAAGAAACAAACGAAACGGAAGCTCATTACCTACAATGGTAGACAACTTCTTCAATGCGGACAATTTTTTCGCATCATCAATTTTGAACAATGGACTTTTAGATCTTGGAAGCACGGTAATTATACCAGAGGCTAACATTATCGAAAACGGAAAAAACTACAAAATTGAACTTGCCGCTCCAGGATTAGAGCGCAAAGATTTTAAAGTGGAAGTCAAAGACAACATTTTAAAAGTTAGTTCAGAAAAAGAAGATGAATATGAAGAAGAAAGAAATGATGAGAAGAAATATTTCTGCAGGAAGGAATTTTCTTACAATTCATTTACTCGTTCTTTTACTTTGCCAGAAAACCTTATTACAGATAAGATTGATGCAAAATACGAGAATGGTATTCTTCATGTAACACTTCCTAAAAAGGAAGTAACCATTTCGAAACCGGCTAAGCAAATTAAAGTTGTTTAAGCAGTTTTGAAAACAAAAAAGCCCTGTAGTAAACTACTACGGGGCTTTTTTTATTTAGTTCTATTTCTTCTATGCAAACTTCTGCGCATCCGATAAGAACTTCGCTAAACCAGAATCTGTTAAAGGATGTTTTAACAAATCTAAAATTGGCTGCAATGGAGTTGTAACAACATCAGCTCCTAACTCAGCGCACTTAATGATATGCATTGTATGACGTACCGATGCGGCTAATACTTGCGTTTCGTATCCATATTCTTGATAAATATGAACTATCTGATCGATCAATTCCAATCCATCAAATGAAATATCATCCAAACGACCAATAAACGGCGACACATAAGTAGCACCTGCTTTTGCAGCTAATAATGCCTGCCCTGCGGAAAAAACTAATGTGCAATTTGTTTTAATTCCTTTATTGCTGAAATAACGGATTGCCTTTACCCCATCTTTAATCATTGGAATTTTAACAACTATCTGAGGATGTAATTCAGCTAACTCTTCACCTTCGCGAATCATACCTTCATAATCCGTTGAAATCACTTCAGCACTTACATCACCACCTTTTGCAATTTCACAGATATCTACATAATGTTTTAAAACTGCATCTTTTCCTTTGATGCCTTCTTTCGCCATTAACGATGGATTAGTAGTTACTCCGTCTAAAACACCTAAATCATAGGCTTCGCGGATTTGATCAAGATTTGCTGTGTCGATAAAGAATTTCATAGGGTGATTTTTTTGCTAAATTAAACAATGACCTTATTCCTTTTTCATTCTTGATAACAATGTTTAAAATTGATTAGAATTTGATTTATTACCTACTACTAATCAGATATTTAGAGTTAGCATTTGAAATTATTTAACAATTTATTCAAGTTCATTTTTATGACTGACCTTAAATTTCTACTTTTGTCTCGGGGTAAGTCTTATACGACCAGCTCCCTCGAACCTCCCCAGGACCGGAAGGTAGCAAGGATAAGTGGTTGAGCGGTGCGA
>CANFIN010000084.1 GCA_947447155.1 Bacteroidota bacterium
ATCAGCGGTTTAAGTATATCAGGCAACATTCAATCGAACTTGATTTATAGAGCCTGGCAGCTTATTAAATCAGACCATCCATTACCGCCAATTCAGGTACATTTACATAAGTTGTTGCCCATGGGCGCTGGCTTAGGAGGAGGCTCTTCGGACTCTGCTTTTATGCTAAAACTACTTAACTCAAGGTTTAATCTTGGTATAAGTACCCAAAAACTGACAGAATATGCTGCACAATTAGGCAGTGATTGTCCTTTTTTCGTTGAATCGAAGCCTTGCTTAGCGACAGGACGCGGAGAAATTTTGACCCCAATTGCAATAGATTTATCGAACTATCAAATTGTGATTGTTATGCCTAAAAACATTTCCGTAGGAACGGCCGATGCATATAGTTGGATAACACCGCAGCAACCGAAATCATCGATTTCAGATATTATTCAATTACCTATCAATGATTGGAAAAATCATTTGATTAACGACTTTGAGGCAGCTGTAATTAAACATTATCCTCGAATTGGTGAAATCAAGAATCAGTTATATGAAGCAGGAGCCCATTATGCAAGTATGAGCGGAAGTGGAGCAGCCGTCTTTGGAATATTTGATAAAGGAAATTTATTTGATATTAATTTCGAAGATTGTAAAGTCTGGAAAGGGAATTAACGCTGAATTAATCAACATTCACAAATAGAGATAAACATTTGTAAATGGATTTAAACGTTTATCAACCGAATACTTAATTTGTAATCACTAATTTTGCGTATGGGGCGGAGGAGTGGTGGCCCCCGTTGAATTTGCTAATCTTAATGTAGTATTTTTTATTCATATTTACCAAGCAGATTTGACTTATTTAATACTCCCCTTAAACCAACAAAATAATTTTAAAATTTTTCTCAAAACAGAAATTACTAACTCAATTTCTTTTGAATTTTTCTGTTGACTACATATTCCATTGCAGCACTAATTGCTTCGTGCACTACCTCCCACTCTAACTGTTCAATACTAAATAATGTCCATCCATAATTACCCCATTGATTAGGCACTTTCCAGATTATTCCTGGAGCAAAATCAATAAAAACACTTTGTTCGATGGAAGGCAATCTTAAACAAATGCGACATGCTCCTCTATTAATCGTTAAAAAAACTGCACCTTTAAACTTATATGATCGAATACCTTTTCGATCTGAAAAAGTAAATTTTCCCAATGATGGGAGTTGTTGTTCCAACTCATCAAAATTCATAGGGGAAATTTAGAAAATAATTTTCAGTATTACTCAATGGGCATTTCTTCTGACTTCCAACTTGTAAATCCTCCGTTGAGTTCAAATACATTTTTAAAACCATGTTCACGCATCCAAGTTACGGCTAATCCACTACGATGACCACTGCGACAATACACAAAATAATTTTTTGTTTTATCGAATCCTGCAACAGCACTTTCGAATGAACCACTTTCCCAATCGATATTTACAGCTCCTTTCAAATGACCTTCTGTATATTCGCCAGGAGTACGTACATCCAATAACGTTAAATTTTTTGTCGCTTTCATTTTTGCAGAAAACTGATTTGGTTTTAATGAATTATCAGTGTTTTGTCCGGAGCATGAGGTTATAAACCATACAGACAGAATGACTAATATTGAATAGACCTTTTTCATAGTGATGCATTTTGATTAATAATTTGTTCAAGATTATCGGCAGTCACTACACCTGATTGACGCCATACAACTTTACCCTCCTTAAATAAAATTAGTGTTGGCACTCCTTGTATTTGAAAGGCAGCAGCAGCCTGAGGATTTTTATCGACATCTACTTTTAATATCGAAGCATTATTACCTACTCTTGATTTTAAATCTTCCAAAATAGGATGCATCATTTTACACGGTCCGCACCACGCTGCTGAAAAGTCTACAAGGACTGGTTTGTCTGATTGAATGAGTTCTGAAAAAGTTGCCATAAAAAAAATTTTTAGTTATTTGATTATATTATTCAAACTCAGCCATCCACCACCATTGTGAACATTTGTAAATCCGTTGGCTTTTAAAATACTCTTCGCAGAAGCACTTCGTATTCCAGATGCACAACAAGTGATAACAGGTTTGTCTTTTTTTATTTTTGATATTGACTGTTGCAAAATGTTTAAGGGAATATTGACAGATCCACGAATATGTCCGCCTTGATATTCACCTTTTGTACGCACATCAATAATCTGTGCGCCATTATCCATTAACTCTTTTAAATTAATTGCAGGACCAAGTCCTAAAAGTTTTTTAATTGTATTTATCATATAATTTTATTTTAATATCCACCATTAACATCTAACCAAGAACCGCCGTTTTCACAATCAACTCCCAAACTTCTCAAATAAATAGTTGCTTGTCCACTGCGCATTCCACTTGCACAACATAATACAATTGGTTGTTGCATAGCTTGAATTTCATCCTTGTGATTTTGAATTTCTTGTAACGGAATATTATTACTTCCTGCTACATTTCCTCCCATGAATTCACCAGGAGTTCTTACGTCAACAATTGTCATTTTCTGATTTGCAATTTCAACTAAGTATTGTTTCTTTTTTATTGGTAAAAATTAATTGTCCATTAAAAGTAACATTCCATGTTATGGGAATAATTTTCTTTAACATATGACTGATTCCACAGTATTTCTCCTGAGAATCCATTACAGCATTTAATGCTGATTGCTTAACATCATTATCTCCTACAAACTCATAAACAATATGCATTGCGGTATATTCAATTGGAGCTTGCTTGCTGATTTCTCCTGTCACCTTCATATTAAAATCCTTTACCTGCTTATTTGCTTTTTTTAGAATAGCAATCACATCCATTCCTGTGCAACCCGACAATGCTGATAAAACAAAAGGCTTTGGAATTGGACCATTATCCTCTCCACCTAATCGCTCGGGAGCATCCATAACAACTGTGTGTCCATTAACAAGGGCATTAAATTGCATTTTGCCCATCCATTGTGTTTCTATTTCGTGTGTCATAATTGATAGTTTTAAATTTGACACTGCAAAGTTGCAATAGAAATTAGCGGTTAACAGTGACTATTATCACATTCCATTTAAAAGCTTTATTTGATTACGATAAAGAAGTAATCGACCATCTAATTCCAGCTTTTTTAAAAGTCGTGAAACAACTTCACGAGAGCTAGCTAAGTCGTTTGCTATTTCTGTATGCGATAAATTCAATACAGCAGAGCGAGTTAACTTCGATTTTTCTTTTAAGTAATTTACTAATCGTTCATCTAATTTTTGAAAAGCCAATTGATCAATTGCATGCATCAGTTCATTAAATCGTGAACGAATTGTGCGCATGACAAAACTCTTCCATGTTGGATATTTAACAATCCACTCATCCATCACAGAAATTGGAATTGAAAGATAGATTACATCCTCTTCGGCAACAGCTTGCACTTCACTTGGAAATTGCTGCATACAGCAAGTAAATGTCATAGCGCAGCCTTCCATTGCATTTAAATAATAAAGAAATATTTCATTCAGTTTATCATCTAATCGAGACACTTTCAATGAACCTTTAAGTAAAAAAGGAATCACTCGGACTGTTTGACCAACACTAATTATTTTATCGCCTTCTTTAGCTTCTACAACTTTTACTTTCGCCTCAAATTCTTTGATTAACTCAGGCTCAAAAACATTATTAAATATTTGTGCTAAATCGAAGCTTATTTATTATTGATTGTGTTTTCGGATCTTCAAAATAACAAACTTGCTAGTAGGCGTATTACTTTTATCAGCTACACTATCAATTGGCACTAACACATTAGTCTCAGGAAAATACGTAGCAGTACACTTCTCTGGAATACTAAATTCGATAATAATGAATTTCTTTGCTACCCTTTCAACTCCATTATAATCATTAAACAAATCAACAACATCTCCTGCCTTAAATCCTAAGTCAGCAATATCTTTTTTATTCATAAAAATCACACGACGCTCATTAGTCACACCACGATAGCGATCATTTAATCCGTAAATAGTTGTATTAAACTGATCATGACTACGAACTGTCATCATAACCAATTCGCCTTCTTTAAGCTTATGAAAAGTAACATCAGCAACGTTGAAATTTGCTTTACCTGTTATGGTATTAAACTTCCCAATACGTGAACCATTCGGAAGATAGAACCCACCCAACTCACGTACGCGCTTATTGAAATTATCAAAACCTGGAATTGCTTTTTCTATTGCACTACGAATAAAGTCATAGTGTTTTGTAAATGATTTCCAATCTACAACAGAATGCTGTCCAAATAAAGCTAATGCCATACCGCAAACAATCATTGGCTCACTCATTAATTCTTTACTAACTGGTTTTAAATTCCCCTTACTCATCTGTACAACTCCCATCGAATTTTCGCAAGAAACAAACTGCTCTTCATCATTTAAAACATCTTTATCACTTCGACCTAAGGTTGGAAGTATAAGGGCTTCTTTTCCCGTTATCAAATGACTACGATTTAATTTAGTAGAGATTTGCACTGTTAAATCACATTTATTTAATGCATCTGCCGTAAACATAGTATCAGGAGTAGCTGACAAAAAATTACCTCCCATCGCAATAAAAACCTTTGCTTTTCCCTCGTGCATTGCATGAATACAATCAACTACATCATAGCCATGTTGCTGAGGAGGTTTAAATCCAAATGCCTTTTCAATATTATTTAAAAATGCTTGCGGAGGTTTTTCATAAATACCCATCGTACGATCTCCTTGCACATTACTATGTCCACGTACAGGACAAGTACCAGCACCTTCTTTACCAATACTTCCTTTTATCAAAAGTAAATTAACAACTTCTTTAATAGTATCAACTGCATTTTTATGTTGGGTTAATCCCATAGCCCAGCAAGCAATAATTTTTTTCTTGTTTTTAAAAACCTCTACCGTTTGTTCTAATTGCTCATGAGATATTCCTGCTTGCTCAAGCAAGTCATCAACTGCGTATTTATTTATCTGCTTTATAAAAGCCTCGTAATTATGCGTATCGTTTTTTATAAATTCTTGATCAAAAACGGTCCCCGGAGCTTTTAACTCTTCTTCATACAATCTCATGATGATTGCCTTAAGCAAAGCCATATCACCATTTATTTTCACCTGCAGGAAAATATCAGTTAAACGCGCTTTGATTCCTAAAGCCCCTTTAATTTGCTGAGGATTTTTAAATCCAATTAATCCTGTTTCTGGTAATGGATTAATAGAAATTATTGTCGCCCCGTTTTCTTTCGCTTCCTGCAAGGCACTTAACATACGAGGGTGATTAGTTCCTGGATTTTGTCCAAGAATAACTATAACTTCCGACTTGTAAAAATCTTCAAGTGTTACAGAACCCTTTCCTATTCCAACTGATTCATTCAATGCTACGCCGCTGCTTTCGTGACACATATTAGAGCAATCAGGTAAATTATTAGTTCCATACTGACGAACCATTAACTGATACAAGAAAGCTGCTTCGTTGCTTGTACGACCTGAAGTATAAAAAACCGCTTCATCGGGCGTGTTTAATTTTTTAAGGTGAAAAGCGATTTTATCAAAAGCATCCGACCATGAAATAGGTTGATAATGTGATGCTCCATCAGGGAGATACATTGGTTGCGCTATACGTCCGCTTTTACCAATTGTATAATCATCTAATGCCGCTAGTTGTGAAACAGAATATTTTTTAAAAAAGTCGGTAGTTAATTTTTTTGTAGTTGCTTCTTCAGCAATAGCTTTTGCCCCATTTTCACAATACTCACCTAATTTAGATCGATGTTCATCATGTTCTGGCCAAGCACAACCAGGACAATCAAAACCCGTTTTTTGATTTACAGCAAAAAGAGCCTTCATCGCACGCAAAGGATTCATTTCGGCTAATACATGTTGAGCAGCAATAATCACAGCTTCAGAGCCAGCAGCAGCGTCACGTGTATGATCTAGCTTAATGCCTGTAAACCTTTCTGGATTTTCCGGATTAGGGTGATTATGATTATCGGTTAGCTCTGACATAAAAGTCTGTTAACAAACCGCGTTAGGATTCGGAAAATTGTCGCTTTGATCTTCGAAAGTATTATCGAGGCAAACGAAGTCTTTTTCTATCAAAAGAAATAAATGTTCATCATTTCCAAGAGGCATTTTATGGTTAAATCCAATCATATCAGTAGATGTCCACTCCTCTGCAATAGCTTCAGGAATATGAACTGTGATACAATTATTATTATAATCAGCAAAAAGTGTTGTAGAAGAATTGGATCTCTTCAAGCAATAATGAAAATGATTGGTTCCGAAAAAAGTCGCTTCATTGAGTTCACCATTTTTTTCAAAATTATCAACTTCAGTTTTAGTTACGCGAATTCGGATTGAGTTTCCTTTAATTCTTAATTTCATGGTTATTACATTGATTTACAAATATAGAAAAGCTTAAAGTATTCTGAAAGCATGCGTATAAATATTAAACCTCCCCTCTCGCAAAAAGCCGATTAAGGTAATCCCGAATTCGTCGGCTGTATTTACAGCAAGGGATGATGGTGCCCCAACAGCACAAACAATCTTTATTCCTGCTACCGTTGCCTTTTGTAACAATTCAAAGCTTGCACGACCACTTAAAAACAAAACCGAATTTTCAACCTGCTTAAGCTTATTCAAGGTAACCAAACTTCCAATCAACTTATCTAAGGCATTATGACGCCCTACATCTTCCATTGCAAGCAATAATTCGCCATCAATATTAAATAATGCAGCCGCATGAATACCTCCAGTATTATTAAAAATGGTTTGCTTTTGCTTTAACTTTTCTGATAATAAAAAAATGATTTCTTTATTTACTTTCAACAAATCACCCAGCACTGGCTTTGCGCAATGTACAGCAATAGCATCGATACTCGCTTTTCCACAAATACCACATGCAGAAGTCATGTAAAAATTTCGGTTAAATGCTGAAGCTTCAAACTCTATATCAGGCCTGAGTTCTATTCGAACAATATTATATTGTTGTTCCAACTTTTGATGATCAGTGCAATATTTAACAGATAAAATATCGTCACCGCTTTTAATAATCCCCTCAGTAAATAAAAAACCAGTTGCTAATTCAAAATCATTTCCAGGAGTACGCATCGTAATAGAAACATTCGTTTCATCACGCATATCCATTGGTCCATACCCAAGACGAATTTCTAATGGCTCTTCAACCACAATTATATCATCGATAACTTCAGAAGTCATTTCATTAACCTTAGTTATTTGAACGGACTGTACGGCTAATTGATTCATATTTTATATATTGCAATAAGATTGATAATCCTCTGGCGTATCGAAACTTCGTAAAAATGAATCATTTTTCAATTGAATTTTCAAAGGATTTATTTGTTGTAAAAACTTATTCAATGAACGACCTCCTTCGGCATAAAACAACTTTAAATTATTTAAAGATTGTTTAGATAAAAAACAAATAAGCGGCTCCACTTCATCAACACGATCGTTATTCATAAAAGCTATTTCATTAAATCCGTAATCTGCAAATTGTTTTAAAATAAGCAAATGATCAATAGCAACATGAGGATAATCACAACCTATTACAAATAAATCGGATTGCAGTTTTTCAAAAGCAGAAAGTATTCCTGTCAATGGACCAGCTTCTTCGAAATCCTGGATGTCTACAATTGTATCAATAGACAAATTTTTAATTTGATCTTGATTTTTATTGCATGATAAAAAAGTATTTATATTCAATATATCAAACATATTTTGCAATCTTTTGTATTGCTCTAAGCCATCGTATTTTAATAAAAACTTATCTGTTTTCATCCTACTGCTTTCTCCACCACTTAAAATTATTGCATTCTTCTCAATATCAGATTTGCTTTCGATTAACAAATTATCTTTAGTAATAATTTCAGCGTCCTTTAAATCAAACTTTGCAACTACATCAACTATTAAATGTTCCCTTATGACAAGAATTAATGTCCCATTTTCTTTTTTTCTCCAATTATCGATTAGCATTATTAGTGCTTGATAGTAACCTTGTTCTTTTAATTCTAGTGGACCAATTTCATCTACTACTACAATTTCTTTCTCCAATGTTATTGGATTAACTAACAAATCATATGCTTTACTAAATATATTTTCATCAAACTTAAATTTACCAATGGAAATAGCATTATCTAATTCAACTAATTGAAATGGAACAAGCCGTCTGTAATCAGCAAAATAAATCATCCTTGATCCAAGTACATCAGGACAAATAAAACCTCCTACAGAATCGGATTTAGAAAAATTTTTAATAAGCGAAGTTGTCTTTCCACTCTGAATTGGACCTGATAAAATTAAAATTCTACTCATTGTCATAAATTTTATCATTTAATGATATAGCTACCATATATAGTACGAACATTTTAATTCGATTTATTCCTTGATAATTTTTAATTACATGACTTAAAACTGGCCTTACCGCAATACGAATATTTGCAACTTCCTCGTTTAGCTCCTCGATTTCCTTAGATCTATTTCGAGATAAAATCTGAATTAATTTAGTAGTTAATGGACCCACAACATAATAAAACAAAAACATAAAGAAAATAACTCTCGCAAGTAATTGCGCGAAAAGCCAATCTTCAAAAACACCTAGTAGCTGAAATGATAATAAAATTAAAAATGCTGCGATCAATAGAAGATGCTTTCTTTTTTTTCGATTTTGTTTAACAGGATGATTAGTATCAGAAAATGTAATCATTGAAAAATCAAGAGAAGAAATAGCTTCAGGAATTTGATTAGTAAATCTTCCGATTAACAATCCTAAAACAAAATATAGAACAACATAACTTATAGCTATCCATTCACTAAATGAAAAATTAGCAGGCAACTGAAAAATCTTCAATGTACTTATTATAAATTCATCAACAGATTTCCAGATAGACGTTCCAAAGAATAAAACTGTTAATAATATTTTTTGAATAGCCGATTCAAGCAAAGCAAGTCCACCAAAAACAACCGAAGTAAATTTAAAATTTCTTGTTAAGGCGAAAAGCAATGCGCCTAGAACTCCTTGAAACGAAACGGCCAAATAAGCTGGAAAGGGAGAATGCGGACTAGCTGCTGCTTTTATTATCAATACAATGCCAGTAGCTTTTATTATAGCCTTAAAACTATAATCAGAATAACGAGCAATTAATGCAATTAATATGACAGCGAATCCTCCAACCAATATTCCTGTAAAAGGAAATTTAGCAGCATGCAAGACACC
>CANFIN010000085.1 GCA_947447155.1 Bacteroidota bacterium
AATGATTCCATCATCATTGGAAGATGTTCTACCTATCATTAATTCAAAAATTAACGTCTAACATCATCATAATAAAATCTCATGAAACGTTTTTTTAGTTTATTATTCATCATCATTTGTCCTCAATTGCTATTTGCACAGTTACATCCTATCGGGAGTCAGCTGAACACTACCACAGGAAATCTGAATAGCAATTTCAGCAAAACAGTTCCAATGCATATTGCGCTAAGTGAAACAGATGCGTATGGCCGTGAGGTATTGAATGAATTAGCCAGAACTTTTAATAAGCCACCAAGAACAGCTGCACTAGTATTAGACTTTAATATTCTTATAAAAGTGAAAGGAAACAATCCAACAAAAGAAGTAAAAATAGAAGGAACCACCATTCAATATAGTGGTGATGTTAGCTATAAAGGATTTAATCTAAATGAAGCTCTTTCGCCAGTGTATTATACAGCTAACGTAAAAGTTATTTTTCAAGGTGGAATAATGAGAGACTTTCCTATTTCAGGGAATATCAATAATAGCTTGATGAATATTAGCAGCTTTATGTTTGTTGATTCATTGAACAATGCAAGAGACATTAATATTCACAATTTTCAAATTACCTACAATGCAGGTTGTGTCAATAAAATTCGTGAACGCGTTGAATTGATTAATAATTATTTTTTGTCGGTTGCTCTCGTTGATAATACCTACGGACTACTTCAAAGTATTAACCTAAATGATATTGAAAATTTCAGATTACATCAGAAAAAACTTGACGATGCAGATTTAAAACTTACTGATCTGGAAAAACGGAATTATTACAATCTGCTTCAACTGGCGAATTACGACCCCGCTCAATTTAATAGGAAACTAAATGAATGTCGTAATCTCTCTAACACCATCCGACAACAATACAACCAGATGATGTCGAATTTGTATGCCTTGTTTTATAACCGTGGTGTTGATTTTCTCAGAGTTGGAAATATTCCGAAGGCAGAGCAATATTTTCATTTTTCTCTTGAGTTAAATCCATTGTTTGCACCTTCACTGCTGCAATTAGGCGTGATTGATTTTAGAAGAGATAATTTGATGGAAGCAATTTGCAAGTCGGATGATATTCTTTACAATCTTTATCCCGACCCAGAAACAAAACAACGTACCTATGACTTGATTCGTGATGTATATGAAAAGCGAATTGAATTGGGCAATAGCTTTTTGAAAGTCAATAAAGATTATTATAAATCAGTTGATCAGTTTGAAGAAGCACGACGTATTTGTGAAAAGTATTCTGCGGTGCGGTGCGATGATGAGTTGTTTAACGGAATACGTATTGCTAAAAACGGAATATATCAGGACCATTTAAATCATGGTCGAATTGCAATTCAACAAAATAATCTGGTGGATGCTGATGAGGCATTGGATAATGCCATTCGCTATCAATCGTTAAACGCAAGAGACATAACTGATAATTCAGAAGCGCTTGCCTTAAAAAAAGTAGTTCGTCAGCGTTACTACGACCGTAAAATTGCAGAAGCGAGAAATAACACGCTCGTTAAAAATTATGATGCGGCCTTATTGAATTATGATGAGGCTGAGCAAATGTTAAAAGACAATGAACTCACAGCACCTTCTGATTTAAAAATGAGTCAACAGCAAGCTGCAAGACCTCGTGCAAGCGAATTGTTTTATGAAGGCGACAAGTACATCGATCAAGGTGATTTGATGAATGCAGGTAAAAAAATGCAAATTGCTATTCAGCTTCAAACAAAATATGATTTAACAAACGATAAAGAGCTAAACAAACTAAAAGAGCAATTACGAAAGAAAATCAGCACACAGGAATGCATCAATGCGCAACGTGACATCACCAATTTATACAATAACGGAATGCAGAAAAAATCGAGTAATCAGTTGTTAGAAGCAAGCGACGATTTTAATAAAGCACTCGACATTGCTAGAAAGTTTAATACTTGTGCCATTGATGTAACACAAATAGAAAGCAACGAGTTAGAAATTCGTCCAGCAGCAACTTATTTAGGAATGATGCGTGATTTCAAAGAGAAAGAATACAAGCGACAATTCAGTGATTGTATTTCGATTTATAATAAAGCTACCAACTATTATACGACAAGAAACGTAGCAAGTTTTGGTATCAACCACGAACCTGACTTTTATAACTACGTGATTGCGAAAGGAAGCAATGGTTTGATGCAATATGCAGCAGACACCTACACCGCGCAAAACGAATTAGAGAAAGCATTAACGCTTTTCAAATTATTGTTATCGAAAAATGTAGATGATAAAATTCTAGAAGGATCGCTTTATGAATTAGGATATAAATTCGGAAAACGCGAAGCGCAAACGAATCCTGGAGGTAAAGCCAAGAATTTAGTTAAGCAATATACGAGTGACGACAAGAATCTGAAACGTTTTGAAAAGGGATTTGCGAAGGGATATAATGATTGAAAAAAAATATTATCAATAAAACTCAGATCACTACTTAATACCATTAAACGAATCTTGTAATTGCTTTCTAGCTAAGCGCTCCCCACCATTAGCCGGGTGTCTTAGTTTTATAATTTCAATATCACTAAAATTAGATTTTATAAAATTATAAGAATCTAATCCGAGGGTGATTATATGTGTTGGGTTAATCAATTCAATCTCCTCCTTTAAAAAACCTAACCCAGCATACGCCTTTTCAAAAAAAAGGTCGCGAGCTATCGTATCGTTTTTACGATTTACATTGTGCTTTGAAACTACATAATAATCTTTAACCACATCGCTGAATAACACAAAATTTGAATGATCGTTGACCAATTCATTAAAAACTCGGTAATATCTATTTTGTGGTTTTCTTTGTACACTTGATGAATCAATCCATCGATCAACACCAAAAGGGGTAGCATATATTCTGTTTTCAATTTTTTCAATATTGAAATTTGAATCTGTATCTCTTGGCTCAAGACCAAAAACTATTATTCTGACTTTGGAGTTAAATATATCACCAAACCAAACCGGAATATCAAATCGAATATCCCCTGTACTGCATTCAATAATATTTGAAGGCGATACAATACTTTTTTTTAATCCAAATAAAAATCGATCTATCTGAACAAACTCGCTCTTATTATGTTCAATATTAGCATTTATCAAATTATAAAAATTCACAAAACCTAATTTTTTATAAAACGAGACTATTTGTTCCATTTGAAATTTAATATGATGAATTTTAGTTAGTCTTGTGAATTACTAATCATATTTAACAACTCATCCATAGACCAACGACCATCTTCTCCATGTTCAATTTCATTCAAGTCATTTACTATTTCCTCGAATAATTCATCATCAATAAAAGATTTCTTTTCTTCATTATCGTCAAAGAGCAATTGAACCGCTACATCAACAGATTTTTCAATCTCCCAAGCCTTTCTAATGCTTTCATTCGCTATATCTTCAAACGAGAAATATTCACTGAATAATCCATATTGAATCAAATCAATTAATTCCTCGGATGTCGTAGCCTTTTCATAAGCTAAGTGAAACCATTCTTCAGGATATTTACTTTCATTCTCATCTTCACCCTGAAACATCGGTTGAAAATCTAAATGATACTGCTGTCCTAAAGCCAAGTAATCATTTGAACTTAAATAACAATTCAGATAAACCGAATCGTTAAAACTCCCCCATTTTTTACACCAATATTCTGTAGAATCACTATTTCGATTAGCCAACCAAGCTAACTTACCAAACAAGCGACCAGCTTCTAGAATTACAACTGCTATTTTTATATTAGTTGCAGTTCCATTAATTGTTAAAGATTCAGAGAGTTCGATTAATAGATCATAAAAGGATTCAAAATTAAGCTTCAATTTTTCATAGTCCTCAATATCCATTGGATCTTCTATACCAGCAATATCAGAAATTTCTTTCCAACTCCAATAATTGAGATTTATGAAAGAATCTTCATTGGAATCATTTATTTCATAACTTGATACTGCAGTAAACCATCTGCCTCTCATAGCACCTGGCTCCAATCCATTTTTCCATTTCGCATTAAAACCATCACCATTAAAATCAAAATGAATTAAACCAACTCTATTTAATGATGTACTATGAAAAGTTGCTTCCAACCTATTACCATCTAACTTTCCTGTGATTGTACCTTCATCATTATATACTTTATACGTCGCATTTACAACATTATTTTTTCCTTCAATAAATGTTATTTTACCTTTGCCACGCGAAAAGACATATTCTTTATTAAATTGCAACATGGTATAATTAAATTACTTCAAAAGATTGATTATTTGGGACAGAGCTGACTTTAAAACCTGCTTTTATTAATGCAGCTTTAACTTCTGAACCATTAGGAATACCAGTGTTAACTGTTACTTGAACAACATATCCTGCAGGTGCATCACCTACTTTGGACTTTAATTTTACTTGATAAGATTTAGCCATTTTTTTTATTTATTTCGGTAAATATAATTTCAATAAGTCCTCAACAAAAGTTCAAGTTGGTTCAACTTTAAATGGCAATCATGAAAATGTTATTTACTAAATGCAATAACTAACAAAGAGCATACAATTAAAAAAATACCGATGATTTGATTTAAAAATAGTTTTTCTTTAAGTATTATAAGACCTGCAAAAATTGTGACTACCACTTGTACAGGATTAATTAAATTCATTTCCAAGGCCGTATTATTCAGAAGTGCTAAATTGTAAAATAAAGTTCCTCCTAATAACAAAACAGAAAGCACTAAATAATGCTTGATATGTTTTTTAATAAATTGATTCCGCAAATAAAATATTTTCTTACTTCTAACAATCCACAAGAAAGAAATAATCAAGACAGAAAACTCTAATACAAAAGCAAAAGGTATTACTCCTAGCATCGAGATGAACTGCTTGAACAGAGCATAAGAAACACCCCAAAAAAAAGAGGCTATTAAAGAATATGTGGCTCCTTTATTCCAACCTAGAGCAATCCCCTCGAAATTCCTTTTTTTTAATAAAAATAACAATCCCACAATCGAAAATAAAACAGAAATATAATACACATTCAAAAACACCTCTTTTAGAAAAATGACAGCTGTTAATATGCCGAAAATATTCACTGAAGAAATTGGAGCTAAAATACTTACTGGGGAATATTTTAAAGATTGCAAGAAAAACACTAAGCCGAATGAAGAAAAGAAACACAATAAAGCAGTAATGGCCAAATTGTAAAAAGGAATATCAAAACAAATCAAATCAATTTGAGAAATAGGAAACATCGCTAAAAAAAACCAAGTAAATGCTAAAACTATAACTACAATTAATCCGCGGAAAAATATTAAATAAGGCAATTCAATTTCCTTTTCAGCAATCTTCCAATAAGAGTTACTAACTCCAAAGAAAAATGCACTTAGCAAAGCAAAGAACATCTTGTATTAGGGTCTATGATTTAATAAACCATTAGGTTGTAAATAAGGTAACAATTCAATAATTTGATATTTTGAACCTTCTATTTTTAAATCGTGAAAATCCTTTTCAAACATATTTTTGAACTTTAATTGAAATTTAAATGGCAATTTTGAATGAAGTAAGACTTCACCTAAAGTATTAAAAACAATTTTTCGAGAAAAAGAATCAGCGTTCTCAATATTTAACTTAGCAAATTCCAATAAATATTCGGCATAATCCAAAACTTGTACTTTAGGTGCATTTACCAAATGTAGATACCATAATTTATATGATACATATCTTACTAATGGAAATAATTGTAAAACATTTAGATTCGAATCAAAATCTGGTAGAACATTATCGTATAATTTATATCCATGGTTAAAAGCACTTACATAATCATTATTTAAAAAACTTGATCTAAACAAGATACTATTAGCAAAAACATATTGTTGTAATTCAAAACTATCTTTCGTTGAACTTACGTTTTTTAAATAAAATAAATATGCTTGATTGTAGTTTGGAATTCTGAATTTAGGATCATGACCTGACTCTAAAAACCATTCACGAACAAACTTATTATCGGAAAATTCTTTAAAAAATGGAATAGTAAAATCATTTGAGGCAAATACGTCAAACATATTAAGCACTACACACTCTTTCATAGCTTTTGATTCTGATTCGAGAATTTCAAAATACTCTGATAGTGTTTTGAAATTTTGATTCTTAATACAAGAAACTAACAAATTATCTAGCGCAATATCTGAAACGTTTTTATTGAATGAATAATTATTAGTCTCGTTTAACGTTTTAATGTATTCTACTATGTCATAATAACCAATAAATTTACAAAGTATATCAAGCGTGCTCTTATAAGGCGAATGAATATTTTTCTCCTTTAAAAAAAGACGATAGATCGTTGTTTCTGAAATATAACCTAAACCTGCACTTAATAATAAATTTGATAGTCGAAGACAGTCCGGCTTGGTGCGAATTGCAAACCCAGCTTTATTTATTACTTGTTGCTTTAATTTATTTACATCTGTATTATTAAATACAATTTTCCCCACGACAATGCTAATTAAAAATTTAACTTATAACCCCATCTACTAATAGCAGAATAATAATCAATAACCCTATTAGTGATCCAACAAATAAAAATTCAGCCATTTTTTCATAATTATTACTTCTGCTTTCAATTGATGACCTTATCGACAAAAAAGATAATAAGCAGGAAGTTGTTAAAAATAATGTTATTATTGATACAAAATCATCTACCATACTTGAAGCTGCCTTATCGCTTACATGCATGGAAGTTATTACAAACAAACAAAATCCGATTAGATTTGCGGCTGTTGGTAGAATTTGTTGAGAAGTGTTGTTTTTCATTCACTGTGATTTAATGCTTAACGAAAGTTTATCTTAAATTAATTTTTATTTAGTCATTGCATCAAGTAGTTTTTCTATATCATCCATTGTTGTAGGACCTAAACCTGTTGTCGCAAAAGCCACCGTCGAATTTTTATCGATGATTATATGCGTTGGGAAAGCGTTTACTTTATAATCACCTGCCGTTTTACTTCCATCAGGTATAATCGTATAATTAAAAGATTGTTTCTCTAAAAACTTTTGAAGCTTTGCTTTATCATTTGTAGCAATACCTAAAAACACAATATCTTTTCCTTTATACTTTTCAACTAGTTTGTTTAATTCTGGAATTTCCATCACACAAGGTTTACATTCAACAAACCAGAAATTAATCACTACAACTTTACCTTTTAAACTTTCCAACGTATAGTTCTTACCTGAAATATCTGTCACTGAAAAAGGAATAGCAGGCTTACCTATCAATTCACTTTTTTGTGGACTATCATCTCTGAAAGACATCATCTGCTTCTTTTCTTCGTCAGATGCTTTTCTTAATAAAAACAATTTGACATCCTTTTTATCATCCACATAAGGAATTGGAATAAACTCTGCCGACATCATCGCTTTCATAAAAGATTCTCCTTCGAGTCTTTTAAAATCCTCTGAATAAACTGGGACTGAAACACCATCTAACATTATTGGTTGACTCTGATCTAAATCTTGGAAATCAGCTTTGCGCAAACCAACTAATAGAGTATTGCTTGCCTTTAATTCAGTTGATTTAGGGTTTGATGCTTCTTGAGCTTGACAGATATTAATAGTTGTAAAAACCATTAATAGTAATAGTGAATATTTGTATTTCATATTTTAAATTCGATTAAAGATAACAAATTAGTAAAATGACGATAGATTAAAACTTTCGTATAATTATCACACCAACAACAACAAATGCAATGCCTATTAAGCGATACATAGAAATTGGATTAGGCTGTGCAACTAATATTTTAAAATGCTCTAATAACACAGAACATATCATTTGACCTGATACGATTAATCCGAAAGTAAGAGCTGGTCCAAGCTCCTTAAATGAAAGTATAACAACAGTCACATAGAACGCGCCGAACAATCCTCCTAACCATGCATAAGCAGGGGCACCTTTAATACCAGCCATAGAAAATGTTTGTTTAGTAATAATGATATAGAGAATTAATCCAATTAATCCGACTATAAAAGATATAGTGGTAGCATGCAGTGGACTTTCAGCAGCTTTACCAAGCTTCGCATTTATTCCGGCTTGTATTGGTAGAACTGCTCCTCCTAATAATGCAAGTATTATCCAATTGTTCTTATTCATCTTTGTTTCGTTTTATTTAACTATTAGAATCAATTCTTACTTGAATTTACATCATTAATAAATTTAACTACCCCACCCATAAATACTTTCTGATCATCCCACATTGATAAATGGCTTCCATTCGGACAATAAAGAAATTTCCCATTTTTAACCAATTTACTCTGCTCTTCCATTGCTTTAGGATCCATTGTATCGTACTTCGCTCCTATCATTAACGTAGGTACAGTAATTTCATGCAATCGATTTTTAACATCCCAATTAGTTAATCGTCCGCTTACACCAAATTCACTCGGACCTTGCATCATTACATAGATAAAACTATTTAAATGTTTCATTGCACGACCCAATGCTTCAGGCCATTCTTTCAAACGACAAATATGCTCGTTGTAAAAATTCGGAATAAGTAATTCCATGTAACGAGGATTGTTATAATCACCTTTGGCTTCAATCGATTTTATTTCAGCAAATACTTCTGGCTTCATCTGCTTCGCTAAAACTTCATCCGCATACTTACCATAATCCGGCACACTCGCCATCATATTGGATACAATTAATCCTTTTAAATTTTGTTGATATTTCAACGCATATTGCATGGCAAGAATTCCGCCCCATGAATTGCCCAATACATAAAAGTTAGAACTATCGGCATGAATAGCCGTTCGTACTTGTTCGACTTCTTCTACAAATCTATCGGTTGTCCAAAGACTGCTATCCGTAGGCTGATCGCTATAATACGAACCAAGCTGATCATATTCGTAAAATTCAAATCCTTCACGCTGAAAAAACGTTTCGAAGCATTCCATATACTCGTGTGTCATTGCGGGCCCGCCATGCAGTAACAAAATTTTAATTTTAGGATTGTTTCCAAAGCGTTTTGTCCATACTTTAAACTCACCAACAGGTGTTTTAATCGGAATCATTTTTACGCCAGCTGCTTCTACAGAATCACTATACGTAAAATAAGTCTTTAAATCAGAATTGTTTTTATCTGACTTCTGATTACATGCCGTAAATAGAATC
>CANFIN010000086.1 GCA_947447155.1 Bacteroidota bacterium
GAATATTTTTTATTTTGTTATTTTATTAATTTATTTGTAGCTATTAAAATAATGCATTAATGAATTTAAACATTTGCTTATTTGTCAGTGACAATGATTTGTGTGTGAATTGTGCAACTAGTTATAATATTAATGTAAGGACATTTGATGCACATGTTTTCACTTTTGTTTTATCATAATTAACTAATTACTTACTAAGGTCTTTTTTATATTTATTTGTTGTTTGCAATTCAACCGCTGTATTTGTTTAGTTAATATGTAGCTTATATAACCTCATTTTTCTCAAGGGTGAGAGTTTTCTCACCCTTTTTTTAAAACAAATTATTATGGACCACTCAGAAATTGAAAAAGCAAAACCCCTAATTACGGTAGAAATTATAGAGTATGTGCCGAATTCAGTAGTAATAAAAACAATATTAAAAAAAACTACTGGTTCTGTTACAGTCATGTCAGTTGATGATGGAGAAGGGTTGTCGGAGAGAACAGTAGCTTTTGATACTTATGCGCAGGTTATTGATGGTGAAGCAGAACTGATTATTGGAGGTAAGAAATTTGTTCTGTTTACCGGTGAGTCTATTGTTATTCCTGCACATGTCCCAAGTTATGTAAAGCCCAATCATCGATTTAAAATGATTTTAACTGTAATAAAAAGCGGTTATGAAGAATAAATAGGTTTTTCAATTATTTAAATACTTTTCTTATGAAAATAGCTAAAATTTATTCAGCCACTGTTAGCTATGCAGCAACTAAGGCATGTAATGTTATCGGCCATTCTTGGCGTTACAAAGATTATTCAAACTTTATAAAACCTAATGGGGAGAAATACGATTTTACTGTTGCACGATGGTGTTCTCGTTGTCACAAAAGATCTTATTATAATGGAAAATGGCTGGATAGTAATAAAAGTAAACTCGATTTCGTAAGTGATGCAATGAGTGTTCGCTTTTTCACATTGTAATTGATTAAAGTCATATTAATAGGTTACATTTGTTATGTAACAGGCAATTAATTATTTTTTGTTTTGTAACGTGCAAAACGATAATTAATAAATAAGTGTATTTATTTTTTTATTAAATGCATTAATACTTTTTTTATTCTAAAACAAATTAACATTTTTTCTATGAAGTTGTATATTAAGCATATGGTTAGTATTCGCTGTACTATGTTTGTAAGAAGTGAATTGCAGAAAATGGGTTTTTTTAATTGTAATGTGAAGTTAGGAGAAGTTTTTTGTACTGATAGCTTATCTTCGATTCAGTTAGAACATCTGAAAGGAGTTCTTCACGAAGCTGGGTTAGAGGTGTTGGATGATAAAAAATCAATCTTAATTGAAAGAATTAAAAATGTTGTTGTGGAGATGGTTCACTACTTAGATGAATTACCTAAAACAAAGTTTTCTTCTTATTTGTCAGAGAAATTAAATTACGATTATACTTATTTGTCAAACTTGTTTTCAGAAACAGAAGGTAGAACACTGGAACATTTTGTATTGCATCATAAAATTGAAAAGATAAAAGAGTTAATAATGTATGATGAAATGAATCTTACAGAAATTGCATTTAAAATGCACTATAGTAGTGTAGCACATTTGTCTAATCAATTTAAGAAAATTACAGGACAAACTCCTTCTTCTTTTAAGTCGATGCATGAAAGGTTCCGGAAAAATTTAGAGGATGTGTGAAAGGTATAATGGATGACCCCAACTTTGTAATGATAATTTTTGCTATCAATCTCACCTTTATACTGTAATAATTATTATTACTATGTGCCCGCAGAGTTCGGGTTAATATTAAAAGTCATGGATGAAATAATTGAAAGTCCAATTGCAACTCGTGCAAAATGGATTGTCCTTCAAGCTAAGCTTAAGGCAAAATTTCCAACATTAACTGATACTGATTTACAGTATGAGGAAGGTAAACAAGATGTGATGTACGCAAAACTCCAAGTTAAATTGGGGAAATCAAAAGAAGAGATTAACTCTATTTTGAAGACATTATAATCTTGTAATTCAAGGGCCGCTTTTAGCGGCCCTTTTTTATGCTGATATTTTTTTTGATGTTGTCACTTTTAAATTGGCAACAAAATCATCAAATAAGTATTCAGAGTCGTGTGGGCCAGGCGCAGCTTCAGGATGATACTGAACAGAAAATGCAGCTTTGTTTTTTACTCTTATTCCTTCAATACTATTATCATTTAAATTGATATGCGTTATTTCTACAATTTCTGATTTTTCTACATCTTCAGCTATCACCGCAAATCCATGATTTTGTGATGTGATTTCACACCTCCCAGTAATAATATTTTTTACTGGATGGTTGATACCACGGTGACCGTGATGCATTTTAAAAGTTCGAATGCCGCATGCTTCCGCAAGAAGTTGATGTCCTAAGCAAATACCGAAAATTGGTAAATTAGTATTTAACATTGCTTTTACTTTCGCAACTGTTTCTGGCATCGCACCAGGATCTCCAGGGCCATTACTCAACATAAAACCATCAGGTTTCCATTGTATAATTTCATCAAAGGTAGAATCATATGGGAATACACGTACGTGACATCCTCTGTCAGCTAATAATCGAACAATATTTAACTTAACACCTGCATCAAGCAATGCTACTTTATAATCTCCATTCGGATTGTAATCAACAATTTCTTGTGTTGATACTTTGGAAGATAGTTCCAATCCTTCCATTGGCGGAACATCTTTTAGCATTTGTGTTAACTCATCGATATTTTGAGTAGCTGTGCTGATAATGGCATTCATAGCGCCCTTCTCTCGGATATGTTTAACAATAGAGCGGGTATCCACATTCGTTATAACTACTAAATTTTTGTTTGCTAAAAATTCTTGTATCGACAAATCGGCTTCTTTTCTCGAAGGTATCTGACTTAAGTTTCTGCAAATTAATCCTGAGATTTTAATTCCTTCTGATTCTGACTCGCTATTTTTTATTCCGTAATTACCAATATGAACACTGGCCATTACCATTAATTGTCCGGTATAGGAAGGGTCGGTAAAAATCTCTTGGTAACCTGTCATACCAGTATTGAAACAAAGTTCCCCGGTTGCTACACCAACAGCACCAGCTGCCATGCCTTTGAAAACAGTTCCGTCAGCTAAAACTAAAACAGCAGGTGATTTTGGAGCGTATTTCATAGTATATCAGATTTGGGCAAAATTAACTATTCAACTCCAATTTTTAAATTGGTTTTATAAACAATGTTTAAAATTAATTGAAGTTATTTAAGAGTGAAAATGTCTGAAGCGGGCAATTAATTATTAACAAACACAAATTTACGAAGGCTAAATATAATTTTATTCGGTTTGGGAAAGGTAGTTTATTTACGGCCAAAATCTGCTGGATTTTCTCCCCATATTTCAGTCTCCCATTTATGAATAGGATTTTTATATGTGTTTGTTTGTAACCATGTTTCTGCACGATCTATCAATTCGAATAGAATTGCATTTTTTGATGTCTCAGCTAGCTTGGTACCGCATTTTTTCTTTTTAACCCAGCCAATAGCAATCTGACTATCACTGTAAATTATTTTTTTCGGCAAATCACATTTTTTTAAATAAGCTAGGGCATGTACAATGGCTAAAAACTCACCTATGTTATTTGTTCCATCTGCGTAAGGTCCCATTAAGAACAATTCTGTTTTTGTAATGGTATCAACGCCTTTGTATTCCATTTTTCCTGGATTTCCGCTGCATGCGGCATCAACAGAGATACTATCACGAATGGGATTATGTGTGGGTGGATGAGAGATTTTTAAGGTCTTTTTTATGCCTTTAGAAAATGCAGAAATATGGTTTGAATAATGACTTTTGAAGGCCGCATCTGCTTCAGTTCTGCTCGTAAACGATTTATATTTTGCAGCAGCAAATCCTTCAATATTTTTTTTGCAGGTATCCCAATTGCTATACACACCGGGAGTCCTTCCTTCCCAAACAACGTAAAATTTCTTCTTCGTAGCCATTGGCGCAAACTTACTGCTTTTTGATTAATAAGTCGGTTGATTACTTGTTTAGCATTTTTCGAAAACTAACTTTTTTAAAATTAAATTTGTTATCAAATCAAACAAAATGTACGCAAGTATAACCTCTGAAATACTTCAATCGCTTATCGAAATTTGCGGAATAGAATATGTTTTTACTGATAGTGAGCAATTACAAAATTATTCTCACGACGAAACAGAAGATTTGAAGTTTTTGCCTGCAGTTGTTGTTAAACCAACTTCAGTAAAGCAGATTGCTGATATAATGCGAATCGCTAATGCGGAACAAATTCCTGTAACACCTCGTGGAGCAGGAACTGGATTGAGTGGTGGTGCTTTGCCTGTTCATGGAGGAATTCTATTATCTATGGAAAAGTTTAATAAAATTCTTGAACTTGATGAAAGAAACTTACAGGCGACTGTTGAACCAGGTGTAATTAATCAAGTTTTTAGAGATACCGTAGAAGCAAAAGGATTGTTTTATCCGCCTGATCCTGCTTCACGTGGCAGCTGTTTTTTAGGAGGTAATTTAGCAGAGAATGCAGGCGGCCCGAGAGCAGTTAAATACGGAACTACTAAAGATTATATCTTGAATTGCGAAGTTGTTTTGCCTAACGGAGAAGTAATATGGACCGGTGCTAATGTGTTAAAGAATTCTACAGGATATAATTTAACACAGTTAATGATTGGTAGTGAAGGTACTTTAGGAATTGTAACTAAAATTGTTTTTCGTTTGATTCCTTTACCAACACAAAATTTATTGTTGCTTGTTCCTTTCTATTCTCCTGAGAAGGCATGTGAAGCAGTGAGTGCTGTCTTTAGAGCTGGATTTACTCCTTCGGCAATGGAGTTTATGGAGCGTGATGCAATCGATTATGTAATGCAGTTTGTAGATGTAAAAATTCCTGTGAAAGATGAACACAAAGCACATTTGTTAATTGAGGTTGATGGAAATGATGTTGAAGTTTTATTTAAGGAATGTGAACAGATAACTGAATTGATGTACCAGTTCGAATGTGATGAGGTTTTATTTGCCGATACCGAAGCACAAAAAAATGAACTTTGGAAAATGCGTCGCGCAGCCGGTGAAGCAGTAAAATCACATTCTGTTTATAAGGAAGAAGATACTGTTGTGCCGAGAGCAGAATTACCAAAACTTTTAGCAGGTGTAAAAGCCATCGGTAAAAAATATGGCTTTCGTTCGGTTTGCTACGGTCATGCAGGCGATGGGAATTTGCATGTTAATATTCTGAAAGACGAAATGAATGATGATGACTGGAATAACAAAGTACCACAAGGTATCCGTGAGATATTTAAACTTTGCGTAGATCTCAAAGGAACAATCAGTGGAGAGCATGGAATTGGCTATGTGCAGAAGGGTTATATGGATATTGCATTTAATTCAGCTCAGATTGGAATTCAGAAAGGAATTAAACAACTATTTGACCCTAATAATATTCTCAATCCAGGTAAAATGTTTACATAGTTTTACCAAACTATTTACATCCTTTTTCGTTTTAACAATATTTACATTTTATAGTAGTTATTGATTGAAATGCATAAAGGGAATATTTTAATATATTGGTCGTTGTTTTTCAATGCAATTAATGGAATCGTTTTGATGCTGTTGATGCAGTTGTTTTTATGCTCTTCTGCCCATGCTCAAGAGTTATTGGGAATTGCTAATAGTAATTATGCCGGACAAATGGGTTTAACAATGAACCCTGCTGCTGTAGTTGGAGAGCCATTTAAATGGGAACTTCATTTGTTCTCGTTTGATGCTAACGCAGCCAATAACTATATCTATTTAAGAAAGAGAAGGGGAGCGATTCCATTAAGTAATTCTAATGATGATCCTACAACTGATAGGTATACCACGACTGATAAATGGTCGTATGGTTCTACCTTTTTTAAAGCCCCAGCATTTTTATATTCTCAAAAAAAATACGGATTAGCATTTTCGACATCATTGCGTGCAGGTTATAGTGTGGTGGATCTTCCGTGGCATCTTGCAAAGTTTGCTAAGGAAGGTTTTGAATACGATCCATTACAAGGTGCCTTCTTTGAAGGAGGTAATGTTAAAATCGGAATAATTTCATGGCAGGAAATAGCAGTTACAGCAGGTGCTTTAGTTATTGATGATGGTTCTAATTATTTGAGCTTTGGACTAACGGGGAAGAACAACCGTGGTTTTGAAGGTACATATCTTAATCTTAATGCTGTTACTTATAATTCTTCTGCAGATTCCTTATTGATAGTTCAGAATATTAATATGGACTACGGACATTCTCTTCCTGAAAACAATGAAAAGAAATTATCTAGTATTTTGTCGCGAAGAGGAAAAGGTTGGGGCATAAATGTCGGGGCTCAATACATCAGAAACCGTAACAATAGTTTTTATAAGCCCTGTGCTAATAATGATGAAAAACCTTACGATTATAAATTGGGAGTTTCATTAATAGATGCAGGATATCTTACTTTTAATCGCGAAGCAAGTACTTATAAATTTGATAACCTTTCTACGGATTGGTTTTATATTGATACAGCTAAGTTTAAAGATGTCAGTCAGGTTGATAGTATGTTTAGCGCTCAGTTTACAGGTTCGTCAACTAATACACGTTTTTTAAGAAGCTTTAAAATTGCAACACCAGCTGCAGTAAGTATTCAATTTGATTGGGCATTGAATAATCACTTTTTTATTAATTTTTCTGCTGTGCAACGTATTGTATTAAGTAAAATAGCATTGAGAAGAATGAATCAAATAGCACTAACGCCTAGGTATGAACGAAAGAAATTTGAGGTGACGATACCAATTTCGTTTTATGAGCAATTTAAACCTCGAGTGGGTTTAGGACTCCGTTATGGAATTTTAACTATTGGATCAGATATGTTAAGTCCTTTGTTTGGTTTGACTGATAGTTATGGCGCCGATTTTTATCTCGGACTTTCAATTAAAAGTAAAGGTAGATGTGGGGGTGAATCTGGTCGCAGAAAACGTTTATCAATCGAAAAATGTAAAGTACCGAACCATTAAGATTTTTGATAATTACGTTCTCCGAATAAAGCACTTCCAATTCGTATCATTGTGCTTCCGCAGTCTAAAGCAATCTGATAATCCGAAGACATTCCCATTGATAAAGTATCCAGTTGATATTCGCTTGCATGTTGATCGAAAAGTTGCTTTAGCGAAATAAACTCATTTTTAATTTGCGTATGATTATCAGTAAAACTGGCCATGCCCATTAAACCTTTTATATGAACATTCGGATATTTTCCTGAAGAGATATTTTTAAGTAATTGCGTTAACTCCTGTTCATCTAATCCGAATTTACTTTCTTCTTGTGCTATGTGTATTTGCAAAAGCACATTTGAAACAGCATTGTTTTTTGCTGCTTGTTTGTTAATCTCCATTAGCAATTTCTCACTATCCACTCCGTGAATTAACTTAACAATCGGCTGAATGTATTTTACTTTGTTACTCTGTAAATGTCCGATAAAGTGCCAGTCGATACTTGATGGAGCCTTATCAAATTTATCCACTAACTCCTGCACATAATTTTCTCCGAAAACAATTTGTTTTTCCTGATGCAATGCTAAAATATCTTCTAAGGGTTTTGTTTTCGATACGGCAACAAGTTGTGCACTATAGCTATCCGCAATCGATTTTATTTTCTGATAATTGATGAGATTTATGCTCATAACGATTGCGTGAAGCGAATGATTTCACTTTTTAGTAATTCAAGATTTAATTCTTCGATTGCATGTTTTGTATTGGGAAGTACTAACATGGATCCACTTGGTAGTTGTCGGTAGAACGCTGCACTTTCTTCAATGGAAACAACTTCGTCTTGGTCACCAATTGCTACACAAACTTTGCACAAAATATTATCAATGTCGTTTTCTGATAATGTATGTTTGCTCGTATATTCAATTAACTGAAGTGTTTCTTTACAGATTTCTTTCCAGTCGGATGGAAAGTGAAGTATATTGAGTTTGTCTGCGTAAAGACTATCACGACTTTCAATTTTATCAGCCGATAATAGTTGTTTATAGGTTTGTACTTTCTGATGACTCCAATCGTAGTCTGTTGCCCAGGTAAAAATCCCATCAAACGTTCCGCTTCTTTTTACTTCAAGTGTAAGTGCTAAATATCCACCTAATTCATATCCGAAAACAAAACAACCATTGAGTTGAAACTCTTTGATGTATTCGTATAGATGTTGTTGTAAAGTAGTAAAAGTAAATTTCTCTTCAGGAAATGATTTTCCATGATGTCCAGGAAGGTCATACATATACACTTGAAACCTATCTTTTAAACATTCGGCCAATGGTTCCATCTGCTGAATAGACCCCAGAAATCCGTGTAGTAAAAGAATTTTTGGTTTCATAATTTATATGCTATGCTCAGCAATTATTTAGAGAATTAATAATGGTAAATGTACAACAAATAAATTTTCAGTTTTTGACGAATTATAATCTTGTCTTTTTATCCATATCAATGGAAAAGGCCCCTTCTTCATTGATAATAAAATCAAGTATAGCCTGTTCAAGTTCTTCACTTATGATGAGTCCGTGTTTATGTCTGTTGTTCTGAATGTAATCCATCGCGTTCTGTAAGTAACAATCATTGTAGATGAAGCCAGGTCTACTCGTAACAGTATTCAACTCCCAAACATCCAATGTAGCACGATAAAACTTTTGGGACCAGAGGTGCCCCTTATGCTTCAATGGGTCGTGACCCATTGGGATATTCAACCGATGAAATTCTTTGCTGCTCACCGACTTTATCTTTTGAATCTGAGCAGTCAATTTTTCCGGACTACATACTAAAATGATGTGCACATGATCAATACAGATATTGAAGGAAATACATCGATATCCACTTTCTTGAATGATTTTTCCGATAATCCGAGTGAGTGCAATTTCCTCATGAAGCCTCAACCTTAAAGAAGGACCTTTCTTTACGTTATACTTTCTCATCCTCGCTGATGTCCTCGAGTTATGAGTAGTTAAAACACAATGAAAAGCCTCTAA
>CANFIN010000087.1 GCA_947447155.1 Bacteroidota bacterium
CCGCTTACTGATGAATTAAGAGTAGCTTGCATTCTAGCTGATTGTCCTGCAGAAAACATATTTTGACATGGACCATTCGTATAATCCATATAGTTCGTAAACATATCACCGTTAGGAGCATTACCCGTACAATTGGAAATACTAGGCCAAGAAGGACAAGTTGAAAGATTTGCAGCATAGTGAGGAGGAGTATCATTAACATAATCGTTTCCGCATGTAGCGTCTCCCCAAATATGACGGAGATTTAACCAATGTCCAACTTCATGCGTTGCAGTACGACCAGCGCCTTGTGAACTAGCAGCCGCACCAATCATTCCCATATAATCATACTTAATTACAACTCCGTCTGTCGAGTCTGCACCTCCTGGGAACTGAGCAAATCCAATTACAGTTCCTGGTGAGCCGTTCGTATTGGCTATACTATTAACAATCCACATATTTAAATACTTATCGCGCGGCCAGCAACGAAGAGACTTTACATTATTACGCGCATTGTAAGTTAGCGGAGAATAAATTCGAGTGATGCCATCTGTGCAATTTCCATCTGGGTCTAATTGTGCAAGTCGGAATTCAACCTGCGTATTTCCTGCTACTGGCTGGAAAACTGCTGGAGTATTAATAGTATCAGGATTCAATCTTTGATAATCTTCATTTAATACTCTTATCTGATCTTCAATCTGAGCTTTGCTGATATTTTCTGAACCTCCATAATGAACAACATGAACAACAACAGGAATAATTTTCACAACACTGGATGCACGTGCAGCAGCACCACTAGAAATAAAGTCTTGCGTAAACTGCTCTAAATCTTCGCGGTTACGAAGCACCTGTGGATCCTTTGCAGCAGCCTCTTGAAACATAATTTCAGCGTGGCACTTATCGTTCGACAATTGGGCATTTCCATTTTTTTGCAATCCAAAAGTTAATACGGCGGCAATAAGCAAGAACTTTTTCATAGTGAAGGGAATCTTATATTTTGAGTTGGCTAATTTACGAAATTTAATGAATTGATCTTAAAAAGTTAAGCCCTGTAACAAGTAGCTACAGGGCTTTTTTACAATTCAATTATAAACTGTTAAATATTTCGTAATTCGTTCATTTTCGATTTCAATTTCGCGATTTCTTCTTTTGCATTTTGAATTTTCTGTTCGTATTCTTCTTTTAAGGCACTCGCATTTTTAGAGTTAGCGAAAAACCCTAGGTTGTTTTCAAGCAATTGTACCTCAGAACTTAATTTATCCATTTTGGTCTTTAAATTTCTCGAATCATCTCCACCTTTTTGATCGTTATTACGAGGAGATCGATCTTGACGGTCTTGACGAGGCCTGAAAGCTTGTTTGTATTCAGGCTTTAACTTTAATTCGTTAAAATGCACTTGAATAGCATTTCTAAATCGCGTTTGAACAGCTTCCTTTTCTTTAATTGGCACTAATCCAATTTCAGTAAAAGCCCTTTGAAACATCTTTAATTGTTCTATTGCTTCATTTGCATCTTCAGAAACCTTGTATTGTTCAACTTCTGCAATTAGGTTCATTTTCTTTTGAAGATTTTCACCCTGTTGTTCATCCTGTGCAGCAAAGTGCGCAGTTTTACGAGCAAAATATTCATCACTCACAGCTTTGAAACGTTGCCAAACTTTCTCGTTCTTATCTCCTGCAGGTCCAACTTTTTTCCATTCCTGCTGAAGACGAATTAATTCTTGAGTAGTTGCCTTCCAGTCAGTGCTGTCTTTTAATGCTTCTGCTAAAACACATAGCTCTGTTTTTTGCTGAAGATTGTTTGCAAATTCCTGCTTTTTATTTTTGTAATAGTTGTCTTTATTTTTAAAGAACTGGTCGCAGGTCGACTTAAAATTATTCCAGATTGTTTCGTTACTTTCTTTCGGTGTAGGTCCGATTTTTCTCCACTCTGTTTGTAATTCGAGTAAACGCTGAAGCGCTTCTTGCCATTGCGTATGTTTATCATGATTTTCATTCACGATAACAGTTGCCTTTTCCAATAATGCAGTTTTAGCTACTAAATTACCTTCAAACTGCTTTTGTTGTGCTTCATTATACTGACGTTTGTTTTCAAAAATTTTATCAATAGCTTCCTTAAATCGCACCCATATTTCAGTGCGCTTCTCACGAGGAACACCACCAATCTCTCTCCATTTATTTTGTAAAGCCTGTGATTCCTGAATTGCTTTATTCAATGATGGCTCCAGCATTAGTTCTTCGGCACGCTCACACAACTGAATTTTCATTTCAAGATTTTTCTTCATTTCTAAATCTTGCAATTCACGATTCAATCTGATAAACTCAAAAAAACGATCACTATATAGCTTATAGGTCATCCATAAATCGTTCGTATTTTGAGGTGGCACAGGACCAATGCCTCTCCATTTTGCCTGAAGCTCATGAAACTCATTAAAAGCCTTCGACATATCTTCTTCTTTCTGCAAAATGTTTTTCATCTGCGAAAGAATTTCATTCTTTAATTTAAGATTTGTCTGACGAATTTTTTCTTGTCCTAATACAAATTCTGAACGACGCTTTTGATAATGCTTATACGCATCAAAGAATTTAATCTCAATTTGATCTTGATAATCGAATTCTTCTTTTACTCCACCCTCTTCTAAAAACTTAGCAAGGGCTAAACTTTTTTCCTGCTGTACGATGCCTTGAAAAACATCGCGTGCAGCGTTTACTCTATTTTTAACAGCATTCACTTTATCATGTTTGCTGTAGGTTTCCATTTTTTCAAGAAGCTCTTGTTTAGATAGCTGAGACAAATCTTCATCAGGTTCTACTTCAGCTTCTACTTCTTCAATTTCCTCTACAGGCAATTGCTTGAGATGTTCCTCTTCTTCGAGAACTTCTGCTATCGCTTCTGAGCTAGCAGGCTCTTCGAGAACTTCTGCTATTTCTTCTATGCCAGCAGGCTCTTCGTGTACCTCTGCTATCGCTTCTGAGCTAGCAGGCTCTTCGTGTACCTCTGCTGTTGCTTCTATATTAGCAGGCTCTTCAGCAGCTGGTACATGTTCAACAACATCTTCTACTTGTTGCACTGTTTCTACAACAGCGTTTTCTTCAGTTACAGGAGAATTATTTTCGTTCTCCATTTCATTACCTTGATTAAGGTTTTGTGCTGCATCATCTTGATGCTCCATGTTTGCAGGATTCTGATCCATTTTTTAAATTTGTTTAGTACAACCGGCATCCCGGTTCTGAGGGTTATTTACTGAAGTTTATTAGATAAATTTTAATGCATTTCGGTATTAATAAATTGAATGGCAAATATAACTTCATGTTATATCAAAATGCAAGACTTAATACGCGAGTAGCATAAAAAGCTTGGCGAAAATTGGATTTTATACCTCATCTCGATGTAACCATTGAGGCAGCGGGGGTGCAATGTAATGGTTTAACATACGCATAAGCTTTTTAAAATCGCTGTCTGATTGAAGCATATGCTGATGAACAGGAGAAACAAATTCGTTTTCTCTCATAGAATTGATAAAAGAAATTAGTCCATCGAAATAACCCGCAGTATTTAAGATGCCTACTGGTTTTTGATGTAACCCTAATTGCGCCCACGTTAAAATCTCAAATAATTCGTCCAAAGTTCCAAAGCCTCCTGGAAGCGCAACAATCGCATCACACATATCGCTCATCATCAATTTGCGTTCATGCATCGACTTAACGATTATCGTTTCTGTTAAATTCTCATGGATTATTTCTTTAACTGATAAAAAGTCTGGAATCACACCAGTAATCTGTCCACCCTTAGATAGAACACCATCTGCAACAGCACCCATAACACCTATCATAGCACCGCCATATATTACTTTAATTTCATTCTCGGCCAGATATTGTCCAAATAGAAATGCTTGCTCTTTATATTCTTTTTTGCCGCCTTCTTTAGATCCACAAAATACTAACAAGCTATTTATTTTCCTCATCGATTACTTTATAATTATAGAAACTGAACCAAGATATTGATTATTTTCTAATTTAATATAATACAGTCCTGCCTTTTGATTCAAATGAATTGCATTTAACTCACCAGCCATTATATTATCTGTTTTAACAGTTCTTCCGATTGCATCAACAACTGTCATCTTTATATTTTGGTTAGTCAAAGAAGATACATCAATAAAAAAATCTCCATTATTTACAGTTGGATAAACCTTAATATCGTTTCGTGTATTTGAGTTTTCATTATTACCAGTTAGTGCTGTTAAATCTGTTTCCCATATACCACGACCAAATGTAGAAACATAAATTTTATTAATTGCTGGATTGAATTCAATATCACTTGTAATCACATTCGGCAATCCTTGGCTGTATAAAACCCAAAAAGTTGATGCGGAATCTAACTTATAGATACCAATATCAGTAGCAGCTAATAACATATTAGTACCAGGAACATTTTTAATACAATTCACTGGAATGTTAGGTAAGTTGAATGTAATGTTTTGCCAGGTCAATCCGTCATTATCACTTTTAAATATTTTTTGACTAGGAACAAATCCTGCCGTTGAAACATAAATCGTATTCGCATTTTGACGATTTACTTCTACTGAAGTATAATAAACTGAATCGGGAAGTCCTGCTGTTCGGTCGTTCCATAAAGCACCACCATTTGTTGTGACAAACAAAGCCGCTGGTTCATTATACTCATAACGGACTCGCCTAGCCGCAACAATAACATTTGTATTGTTTTCACCAACAGCTAGCGCCGACAATTCAACTGCGTTACCTGTTTGCGTTGTAAAATTAGAAATCGACTGCCACGAATTACCGTTGTCTATAGATTTCACGACATTCTGAAATCCCACATAAAATGTTCCTGGGGTAGTATAGTCAGCAATAATTGGAGTGGTCCATTCTGCTTGTTCATTATTTACATTAGGATAAAAGCCTTGACTTGATGCGCCATTATCGGTAGAATAATAGAACCCTCCATACTGGCTACAACCTAACACAACATTATCGTTTAAAGGGTCTAAATAATTATCCATTCCATCGCCACCAAATACACACGACCACGTATTACCGTCATAATAAAAGGTAGAGTTGTCCTGTGCACCAGCAACGATCCTTTCTGTTGGATTTTTCGAACTTGATAGTCGGTAAAACGACGTTACTCCTAACCCGTTACCAAGGTTGGTCCATTGAGTAGGCCAAGGTGTTCCATTGTTGGCATCACTCCATGTTTGACTTATAACATTACTTGTTCTCGACAGCCCTCCATCATTACAAACAAAAATATTTCCAGTCAAGGGTTGTTGTTTGATAAAGTGCACATCTGCGTGTACGGTAGGACCATAACTAGTTGTCCAATGACTAACAGGATTAAACGTTTGACCACCATCTGAGCTCGCCCAAATATTAATACCACCGACATATACTTCATCTTTATTATTTTTATTTACGCACAATGCAAGGTCATAAGTACCTTGTCCGCCAGAGCCATTACCATCATAGTAATCCAACAAATTTATCCCTACATTCATATTATTCCAAGACTGACCACCATCATTAGATTTATATAAACCATCCATCCCATTACTCGCATCAACAGTCAAAGCATAAATGCAATTTGGATCACTAGGCGCAATACATAATTTAGTTCGTTGAATAACCCCTGTTGATGGAAAACCCGTATTAAGCATTGTCCATGTCTGACCAAAATTGGTAGATTTATAAATGGCGGCATTCCCTGTATTTGCATTACTTATCCATCCACTAGCTGCATATAGAATATTCGGATTCGTTGGATCTTGCACCATGTCCCACATCAGTGAATCGAGGGTTTTGTTCCAAGTTAGTCCTGCATCATTACTAATATACATACCACTCACACCGCATGCAGCAAGCTCGTTTGTATTTGTTGTATTAATAATTACTTTTCTTATTAGCGAGGCATCACCTTGTTGCAAATTAAAATTCAAACCTGTTGAGCTCCAAGTTAATCCTCCATCAGTTGTTTTATAAACTCCTAGTCCGTAATGCGTATTTCTTTTTTTACCATTTAAAAACAGCCCGATTCCTATGTATTCATAATCGCAAAGTGAAATATAAATCACATCTGGATTAATAGGGTCTATTTCAATATCGCTGACTCTTGTGATAGGAAGTTGATCTGTTAGTGGCATCCAGGTAAGGCCGTTATCGGAAGTCTTCCAAACTCCACCTTGCGCAACTCCGACGTAGTAAGTATTTGGATCAGAAGGATGGAAGGCAATGCAATTAATCCGACCAATGCCATTCTCCATATATCCAGTAAGATTATTAGGAATAACATATGGACCAACAGGTGTCCAGTTGCCTGAATTTAATTTATTTGTTTTACTTAGATTTTTTTGATTTGCTACATCAACCATTGATTTTAAATATTCATCGGCAGAAATCGTATTACCATGTCCATCAGTATGCAGATAAAGCTCAGATGCAAATCGGCGGTAAGCTTTCCATCCTTTAATTTTCTTAATATCGTTGTGGCTTTTCCAAGCATTAAATTGTCGTTCGGCATCTAAAAAGGTGATTGCCGAATCTGAATTTTTAATTATAAAAGGTTGTGCGCATACTGATTTTTGTACAGCAAGAATCATCAGTAAAATAAAAAATCTTTTCATATAAAATTATTTTGAAATTTAAAAAACTAGTAATTATTAACGGTGGAGCTAAATAAACTGTTTAATCATCTAATCCTTTCCCATTTATTATTTTTGCATAATATTTTTTAATTCGCGACAACCGAGTGTTTGATTGCTTTGCACTCGAAAAATAAATTAAGTATCCTCGTTGACGCCCTGGCGTTAGTTCGTAAAAAGCATTTTTAAATTTGGGACTATTTACAAATTCTTCTTGCAATTCAGGTATTATTACTTGTTCTTTTTTAGGTGCAGTTATTTTTAGACCAGCGTGTTCAATTACAACCGCTTCTTTAATGTATTGAAGAATTAACTTTTCAATTTTAATAATCTGCTTTGTATCATTAAATCTTAATTGACGAATGGAATTTGAATTTTCTCCTGGACTGATTAATATTTTTTGATTATCCTTCAATAATGCACCTTTAAAAAATCCTATCGTACAATAATCTTTAAAAGCGGCTACCATTAAAATATTTTTTTTATTCATAGTATAACAGGGCATACTCCATTTCAATTCTTCTTTCAGCCCAGCTTTAATTATTATTTCACGAAGTAGCAGTAATTCTTCATTCCAGCGATGCACTTTACATTGCGACGTTTGAAAAAACTTACACCTTCCACAGCCTTCTGTTAAATACTGATTTACTGAAAATATTTTTGAAGCCATTACTTAATTTATTCAATGACGAAAATACGGAAATAATATTTTCATATAAATCGTTTAAAGAGGATACGTCTCAATTATTCCCTTTAACTTTTCTATCGTCAATGTTTTTTCTACAAATCCGCTAACGATTGAGTAAGAAAGTGATTTTTCTTTGTCGCGTTCTGCTAAAGATGAACTTACAATAAAAATGCGAAGATCTTTGAATTTTTCAATTGGATATTTCATCAACTCATCTAAGTATTCAAAACCATCCATTTCTGGCATTCGAATATCCAAAAATAAAAAATGAGGCATTTCCCGCTTCTCGTCTAAAGCAGCCTGCAAAAATTCCAAGCCTTCTATACTAGAATTAAACAAATCGATTTGCGCTGAACTATCAACTGTTTTTATAACTTCTGTATGTAAGAAATTAAAAATAGTATCATCATCAACAAGTAGATATCTTCTCATATTGTACTTTCTAAAATTGAAACTAATAATTAGAAAATTATTATCGTCTAATGTAAGAATAATATTTCATTATGCACTTTGATTAGAGTTCAATCAAATTGAGATACTACTAAAAAGAAATAAAGTTGCTTACAAACTATTCAAATTACCAAAATCTTAACACCATTTAAAATGAGCGAAACTTTTAAATATTACCTTCGCAAATAATGAAGAAGGAGATAATCTTTTTTTTAACTTTAATATTGACGAATAGCTGCTTCGCTCAGCGGTTATTCGTATATGGTAAGGTATACGATTCTGAGTTCCCCAACATACAACTACAGCAAGTGATGGTGGTCAATCAACAATCACAGATGGGAATATTTGGTAGTAACGACAACAGTTTTCAAATTCAAATTGACAAAGCTGATACCCTTATTATTTCAGCGCTAGGTTATTCAAGAAAAAAAGTCTGCTTTAAAGACTCTGCTAGATTAGATGACTTACATATCAGCATCGGATTAAATCGCTTAACCTACGACCTATCAGAAATTACGGTTAGGCGTCAACGAGAGTTACGACAAATTAGTGAAGACATTAAAAAGCTTGGCTACAATAAACGAGACCACAAGTTAACTGATGTTGATGCCTGGGAGAGTCCCATAACTGCGCTTTACCAAGCCTTTAGTAAAAGAGAGCAAAGCAAACGTGCACTCGCCCAAATGATAAATAATGATAACAGGAGAGCTGTATTAAAAGATTTGCTTTCCCTGTATAATTTAACAGAACTTATTAAAATGCACGAGAGTGAATACAATGATTTCATTGATTACCTAAACTTGAATGACCAACAAATGCAAGCAATGAGCGATTATACGCTGGCACTTTTTATTCGCGATCGTTATTTGGTTTACATGAACCATAAGCGATGAATTAAACGTTTACATCCGTTTATTTTTTCTTAATCGGATAAGTCGTAATTCATTCATAACTAAAGTTTTTTATAATTTGTGTTAGTGAATTTCATATGATTGGCTAATCATGCTATTTGGATTCACCTTTAGCTGCAATTATTCTTGCAAGAAATTTA
>CANFIN010000088.1 GCA_947447155.1 Bacteroidota bacterium
CGAACGATGTTGACCCTACAGATTTCGAAGCTACTTATTTAGATAGAATTAGTGATGTTAGTCCTGCTGACGTAGGTGTAACAGCTACCTATAACGCAGTAACTCGTCAAGTTGATATTAATGTATCATCAACATTTGCCGCTAACCTAACTGGAGATTTCCGTTTAAATGCTGTGCTAGTTGAAGATGATGTAACTGGAACAACATCTACTTACGCTCAAACAAATTATTATAGTAGCGCTTCACAAAATATTGCATTAGTTGGTGCAGGCCATAACTGGCAAACCGAACCTGCTTCGATTCCTGCTGCTAACATGCATTATAACTTTGTTGGTCGCGATATCTTAGGTGGTTTTGACGGACAACCAGGATCAGTTCCTTCTTCTGTAAGCGCAAGCACAACTTACAACTATACGTTTAACTATGTATTACCTGCAGCTTGGGATGATACAAAAATGCGTGTTGTTGGTATGTTACAAGATGCTTCTACAGGACATGTATTGAATGTAACGCGTAGCCCTTATTTAGCTACAACGGGAATAAACACATTAACAGCAGATAATTTTGCTATGACATTATTCCCAAATCCTGCTGATGCGTTCACTCAATTAGAGGTTAGCTTAACAAAATCATCTAACTACACTATTGAAATGACAGATGTATTAGGCAAAGTTGTTTACGGACAAAACTTCAATGGTTCAACTGGAAAGAATGTAATTTCATTACCTGTTTCAGGATTAAATTCAGGAATTTATTTAGTGAAAGTAAACGTAGAAGGAAATGTTCTTACTACTCGCTTGATGGTTAAATAATTTCTTTTAATATTATTTTAAAAACCCCGATTTAACACTCGGGGTTTTTTTATGAGATTACCTTATCTTTGTTTTACTGTGAATCTAATTAAATACTATTTTGTTATTCTGCTTTTCATTGTCTGGATTACTCCGTCCAAAGCTCAATCACGCATAGTTTCTGGCACTATCGCTGATGCAGTAACGAAAGAAGCAATTCCCTTTACAGCTATTTCTTTTAAAAATAGTTTCTCGGGTACAGCGGCGAACGAATCAGGTTTTTATCAGATAAATATTTCTAGTGATTATGAAAATGATTCATTACAGTTCAGCTTTTTAGGTTATAGTCGTAAAATGATTTGTGTTCGCAATCTTAAGGGCAACGATAGCATTTTTTTATCTCGCAACGATTTTCAATTAAATGAGATTGTTGTTCGTCCGAATCTTCCTACTTTTTATATCAAAGAAGCGTTGAAGAGCGTAAAGAAAAATTATCCTAAAGCACCTTTTGAAACGCAGGCTTACTTCCGACAGATTTTTAAAGAAAACGATCATTATGTGACCTGTAACGAATCTGTTTTTAAGAGCTATTATCCCAACTTTCAGGATACGATAAAAAATCAACATCAATTACTTTTATTTCGTAAAATTGATGATGTGAAAAAACTAGCGTTCATGCAGGAAGAGCGAGAGAAACGGAATAAAAAATACGAGAAAAAAAATGCAAAGAAAAATACAGCTAAGCCAGAACCCTCATTAATTCCTGAAGAAGAGAAGGCTGATATTTATGACAACTTTGGTGGACCAGAAAGCGTATTGCGTTCGTCGAATATTACCAAAAGCAATAACTCCTTTTTAGACAGTACTCAATTTAACGATTATGAATATTCTTTTGCGCCAAGTACAACCTTTGATAACAGAGAATTAATTGTGATTGATTTTAAATCGAAGGGAAAAGTAGATAATGTTAAGAGCACAGGTAAAATTTATATTGATGCTGCATCAGATGCTTTTGTTAAGGTAGAACAATCGGGTGTTTTTTATATTCCTTTTCTTTATAAACCCATTCTTGCTGTTTATGGGTTATCAATTGGGAAACCTAGTTTTTCAATTACCATTGAATACCAAGAGCAGGAAAATTTGTGGTATCCAAAACAAATACGTTATACCATCTTTGCAGAATTAGAAAAAAGTCATTGGTTTGAACCTAACGAATTAGCCACTATTAATGTTGAGAATTTATTTTTAGTCAACTCAATTAAAACAAAAGGGGCTACAACTATTCCTGAGGCTAAACGCTTTACTTCAAAAAAGAAATTAGAGACCCAGGTAAAGAACGATATTAATCTAAACTGGAATCATGTAAATACTCTTAAATAAATCTGTACCGCAAGTTATTTTATTATTTGTCATCATAACATTTATTAGCTACTATAAATTTGTCGGAACAGTTTTTTATACAACGATTAAAAAATCGGGAAGAGCTTGCTTATCGGGAGCTTGTAAATCGCTATAGTGATCTTGTATATTCCACTGCATTCGCTATCGTGCAAAATGAGTTGGACGCAGAAGACTTAACGCAGGACTGTTTTGTGGAAATTACAAGTGCTATCTATCGGTTTAAAGGAGATTCGAAGTTAAGTACCTGGATGTATCGAATAGTAACCAACCTATCGCTATATCATCTACGAAGTAAAAAGAGAAAAAAACGCTTTGGCTTTTTATTTTCGATTGATGATGATGAAAATAAATCAAACCCAATTAATAATTTAAAAAACTACAACACTCCGGATCAGGTATTAGAACAAAAAGAAAAAAGTAAACTATTATTTGAAGCATTGAATCAATTACCCGAAAACCAGCGTATCGCATTTATCTTACACAACATGGAACAGCAGTCTTATAAAGAGATTTGTGAAATTATGGAGTTATCATTATCAGCAGTAGAATCGCTCATTTTCCGAGCTAAACAAAATTTACGTAAACAGTTAGAAGAATTATATTATGAAAAATGAAAAAGAAACGATGATTGAAGAAATCATTCAGGAAGCTTCTTCGTATCATAAAAGATCATTGAATGAAAATCAAAAAAATAAAATTATTGATTTAATTTTAATTGAAAAATCTAGTCGCGGATTTATTAAAATTGCTGTTGCAACTATTGCATTACTTTTTACTTTTAACTTGATTTCTGCAAGCCAGTATTACAAAACAGAAAGTAAATTCATTGAGCAAAAAGTATATTCCGTTTATTTCGAACCTATCAATCAATTACCATGAATCAGATAAAAACTTTTAAAGTCCTTGTGATTGTTTTAGCCATTATGAACGGCTCACTCTTGGCAGTAATGTGGTTTCATCGCCCGCCAATGGGGGAAGGACCTGGTGGTCGTCCAAATGATATGAATCGTTTTTTAGTGCATGAACTACGATTAAACGAAACACAACATCAAAAATTTGATTCTCTGTTTGAAGAACATCAGCAAAATTTAGAAAAAATAAAAATACGCGGCAGAGATTTGCACGATTTATTATTTGATGAATTGAAGAATACTAATTCTACTAACAAAAGTGATTCGTTGATTAATTTGATTGGAGAAAATAGAAAGAGTGGAGAAAAAGCACTGTTTGATCATCTTGCTAAAGTGAGAATGCTTTGCAACGAAAAACAAAAGCAGGAATTTGATCGAATAATTAAAGGTGCTATGGGAAGAATGGACGAAAGGAAATAAAAAAAGGGAAGCATTTATTTGCTTCCCTTTTCTCTTTATAAGTAGTTGTTATTTTTTCATGAAACGGTAAACACCATTTCTTCCATTGGCTGTAATGCGAACAATGTAACTTCCGTTCATTAATGATTTCACATCAAGTACTGTATTCGTTAATCCATCAGCGTTAGTTCGAACTACTATTCTTCCTGCTAAATCGATTACCTCAATCTGAACCTTATCGTACGACTGGTTAAATTGAATATTGATTTCGTTACTTGTAATTGTTGGATAAACAGAAACTCCTTCAATCGGATTTAATGTATTTAATCCTACAGTAGCCATTACATGGCAGTTTGAAGTATCTGTGCAACCACTCTGACTTAATACGACTGCATAACTTCCAGGTGCTGTTGGAGTAAATGTTTGGGAATTAGCTCCGGGAATGACAGCATAACCATTGTTACAATCTAACCATTTATAAGTTGGAGAAACATGATTAGCAACTAAACTAAATCCGTTTTGCGTTACACCCGTATCTACTAATAACTGAACAAGGTTTAATTGAACGATAGAATCACAACCTTGTGAGTTTACTAATGTATCGGCATAAATACCTGCTTGCGTTAATGGCTGTCCGTTGTATAGATATGTTGCACCCGGACATAAATAAGCTGTTGTAGTGGTAGCAGTGCTAGCGCCAGCAACAAAGTTAGATGTTCCACCTGTTAAAGCAAGTCCGTTAAACGTTCCATCCTGCTGACCATTTTCATCATGTAATGAAGTGATGGAAGTATTATTTCCTGCAGCTGTACCTTGATTAAAGCGATAGTATAATTCAAGATTTGCTGCGTTCGTATCAATTCCATTCACTGGAATACAACGAATTTCTTCAGGTGTTAAAGCACGCGACCAGAAACTATTTTCGTCCATTTTACCTGTTAAAAGAAAATTGACATTTGAATTAGCATAAAAAACATTACCGATGTTATAATCTACTCCACCGTTACTGATTACACCATTGGCAGCCAGTGAATCTACTTTCACTGTGTTCTTGTAAAGGCGCATCATTGAACCATCGTATGTGAATGTATAATGAATCCATTGATTCGGAGTCAGCGATAGCGAAGTGATAGTAAACGGCGTTCCCTGATCATTTCTGAAACGAGCTTCAATTGCATTAGCTCCCACCTGTACTAAGTAAAAATCAGCGTCTACATCATTTCTGAACCCTGCAAATCCATCGAAGTTTGGATAATTAGGTGCTGTGTTTTGTGTGTATACCCAGCAGGTGATCGACATACCTGTTGAACCAACTACATAGTTAGAAGCACCTGTGACTGATACATAATCATCGATGCCATCAAATGACATCGCATTTTGATTTTGAGCTTGCGTTGATAATGCAGAAACAATAATTGAAAGCGTTAGTAATAGTTTTTTCATTGTTAGTGATTTAGTTTATTCAAAAGTAATAAATTAATGATTGCCCCCTTATACACTATACATTATAAAAGCACTTTATTATTTTATTATTATTAATCAATTATACCTGTGTTTTTATTTCTTAAATTCAATTAAAGTTGGGAACTTTGAAGAATGGAATTATGCCACTCCTTTTCGGACAGAAAAAAGGCTTTATTTGTTTTCATACTATTACTATTAAGTTTCAGCACCCGTCAATCAATTGCACAGATTGGATGCTTTAAAATTAAGAGTATTTTAGTTGATGCTTGTGGCTTACCAGAAGCAGATAACGAAATGGTACGATTTGAGGTTGGGAATACCCCATTGAATGTTTCATCAATAAACGTTAATTGGTCAACGACTAGCAATGCATTTTTGGGAATTTGTCAGAATGCAACTACTGCTTCGGTAGTGAATGCTATAAATGCCACTATTACTTCTTGCGGATATGTTCGCGAACCGGTTGGAAATATTTTACCTGCTAATAGCCAGGTGATTTTAGCTACCAGTACTGCTTTAAATCCTACAGCAAATTCATTTGCCAACTTACAAGACACTATTTATATGATCTTTCAATGTCCAGGGAATACCTCAGGACATTTTAAAAATTATGCTTCCGGGGCAGGGCCAAGAAATTTTTCAATGTCGTTTGGTGCAGGCTGTACAGAAACAGTAACCTATGTGGTGGATTCTTTAACAGATGCTTTAGGAGCTCATGTTTCCGCTGATGGAGCGGCAGTTCAATTTGATAATTTACATAATGCTAGTTATTTCAATGATGGATGCAATGCTCCGATTGTTCCGTTGGTTTATAATACCTCAATTAGTAATAATAGTACTTGTGCTGGCGTACCTGTTACTGTGACCTCTCAAATAATCAGTGGTAACTATAATTCATTTTATTGGTCGGGAGGTAGTGGTATTTTCACCAACTCTACTGCATCATCAACACTTTATTCACCTGCTTCTACTTTTCAAGGCAATGAAGAAATTTATTTTTCAATTATAAATGCATGTCATGATACCATCCGAGATACTCTTTCACTAACTGTAAATAGTGGCGGACAAGTATCGATTACTGCCAACGGACCTACTACTTTTTGTACAGGAGGAAATGTTACTCTTACAGCACAAGGAAGTGGATCATTCTTATGGTCGAATGGAAGCAGTAATTCTGCAATTACCGTAACAACGGCTGGCGTATATACGGTAACGTTAACCAATACTTGTGGCACAACCACAGCAAGTCAAACAGTAACTCTAATCACAAATCCATTAACCTTAATTGCTGCTTCTGGTCCAACCACTTTTTGTGAAGGCGATAGTGTTTTGTTAACTGCAAGTGGAGCCAGTAGTTATTTATGGTCGAATGGTTCTACTACACCAGCAATTACTATTACGCAAGCTGGCTCATACACCGTTACCGGAAATTCTTCTTGCGGAAATTCACAGTCAAATCAAACGATTGTCGTTAATCCACTACCGATAGTATCTATTACTACTGCCGACTCCCTTCATTTTTGTAGTGGAAGTTCGCTAACTATAAATGCTACTTCCAATTCATCGTTACTTTGGTCGAATGGGAGCAATAGTAGTTCAATACTAATAACCACTCCTGGTATTTATTCACTAACGGCCACGAATAGCTGTGGAAGCAGACGAGATTCGGTTTATACATTTATGGATAGTGCACCACAGGTATCGATAGTCTCTTCGAATGGCGCTAATTTTTGTACAGGCGATTCTACCTACCTGATTGCGCAGGTGAATGGACTCGGATCTTTACTTTGGCAAGGAGGAATTACGAATGATAGTTTAATGGTTAATACAACTGGTAACTACCAAGTAATGGTAACCAACAATTGCGGATCAACCGTTAGTACCTATAGTGTTACAACTTCTAACATACCTGTTGTAAGTATTCAACCTTCAGGACCCATTGATTTATGCGAGGGCGACTCTATACTGCTAAATACTACTGGAAGTTATTCGACTTTAAACTGGAACAATGGAAGTACAAATAGCAGTATTACTGTTTATGATGGCCCTTTCGTGTATGTAACAGCATCTAACAGCTGTGGGTCGGATATTGATTCTATAACAATTAATAAATTTCCTAAACCAGTTATTAGTATTTCTACTATTGGTAATTTGTCGATTTGTCAAGGGGACACAACACTTTTAATTGCATCCAGCAATACGGCATTTCAATGGTCGAATGGATTAACAAACGATACAATTCGAGTTACAACACCTGGGACTTATACCGTAACAGCATCTAATAATTGTGGTAGTAATAATGCAAGTGCTTCAATTACTACAGGGTTAATTCCAACCGTATTCATTAATAGTTCTGATACTGTTCTTTGCAATGGAGAGACAAAAGAGATTCAAGTTATTTCGCAAGGACCAGTGTTATGGTCAACAGGTGATACAACTACTACAATTTCCGTCAATACCCCAGGTCAATATTTTGTAACAGCTACTAATTCTTGCGGAAGTGCGGCAGACACCATCGTGATTGATACAAGCAATGTACAAGCTTATTTTATTCCTTCTGTAAATGAAGGATATGCGCCACTGTTAGTATCCTTTACCAATTTATCGTTAAATGCTGTTCAATACATTTGGTCGTTTGAACCTAACTCAATAAAATATTTATTTGAACCTACACATCCTTTTGAATCACCCAACACGTTCTTCGTTTCTCTAACTGTTATTGATCAATATGGATGTTCTGATAAATATGTTGACACCATCATTGTAAATGATATCTACTTTTACATTCCTAATGCTTTTACACCTAACAATGATGATAAAAATGAGGTGTTCACTATTTCAAGTAATGATGTGAATGTTTTTGATGCTACGATATTTAATCGTTGGGGACAAGCAATATATTCTTGGAACCAAAGTGCTGCGGGCTGGAATGGACGTGATAATAACAACAAAGAATGCAAAGAGGATGTGTACTACTATGTATTTAATTTAAAACTTAGTAACGACACAAAAACAATTTACGGTAAAGTGAATCTAATTCGCTAGCTTTAATTCATTGGTACTTCAATAAAAAGCACTTTGCTGTTTTTAGTTGCCTCCACAGTAACTGTATCGCATTCCCAAAGTCCGATTGCATCACGCTTCGCTAAATTTTCAGATGCGATGTTGAGTTCTCCATCAAGAATAAAACAATAAACGCCATTGCCAGTTTTGTGAATTTTATATTCTACCCTACGACCTTCTTCCAGTTCAATCATTGATAGCCATGCATCCTGATTAATAAACAAAGAACCGTTTTCTTCTGTTGGAGAAACGACTAATTGCAATTGATTTTTTCTTTCTGCTTCGCTAAATAATTTTTGATCATAACGAGGTTCGATATTATTCACCTTCGGGAATATCCACAATTGTAAAAAAGTAACCGCCTCATCTTGACTTGCATTGACTTCTGAATGATAAATACCAGTTCCTGCACTCATGATTTGTACATCACCGGTTTGAATAATCTTATCGCGACCAGTAGAATCCTGATGATGCAATGCGCCACTCATTGGAATAGAAATAATTTCCATGTTATCATGCGGATGTTTTCCGAATCCC
>CANFIN010000089.1 GCA_947447155.1 Bacteroidota bacterium
AAAGCATTTTCGCCTAAAACATCGCGGTTAAACAAGTTGTTATGGGCCATTATAAAAGCTCCTGAAGACATTGCTTCAAGTAAAGATGGATTCGTTCCTCCAACAGAATGTCCATGAAAATAATAACGAGAATGCCATCTTAAATTATCGAGCACATTTAAATTATAGAGTCCGCCTAAAAAACGGATACCCGTATCGTTAGCATACTTTGTTTTTAGTAATTCTCCATAAGGGGTATGATGATTTCCGATTACAAGCATTGGCATATCAGATGAAGATAACAAGTAGCCATCAAGTATGGTTTCGATATTATTTTCTTTTTCCAAGCGTGCAATCAGCATATCGTATTTACCTTCTTGAAGTTGATATTCGTTCAGGTAAGATGCATCAGGTTGATCAAATAAGGTAGCACCATATGCAATAAAGGCAGAATCCTTTTTGTAAGTTGATAAAAAGTAATTTCTGATTTCACGATTATCGCTTACTAAATAATCAGAATATTTAACTCCTAATTTCTCGAAGAAGATGGTTAATTTTTTTACAGCTGGACTCCACTTATCGCGCTTCCATTCAAGTCCGTCCATATTAGTTATCCAAACCGATTTACGCTTTCTTACAAAGGGAAAGAAAATCGACGAAGTAGCATATCCAAGAAATAGCAAAATATCATATTTACTTTTCGAGGCATGACGCATGCTTAGGTAGTCGTAAATGAAAACACCAGCGGAGCCAATTTTTTCTTCTGGGTTATAAATCTTTTCAATTTTAACGCCTTGAAATTCTGGTTCGTTGTATTCGTGGTAATGCGGATTATAAACAGTCACTTGATGACCAGCTTTCACTAGCAGCACTGCCACCATTTCGGCAAATTGCTCAAATCCACCGTAATTGTTTGGAACTCCCCTCGATCCTATAATCGCAATTTTCATGTTGGCGAAAATAAAAGTTATTTTGATAAGAAGGCATCCCAGCCTTGCGCAGATAATGGGTGCACATTATTTTGTTTGTCCACAAACTGATAGCCCGCATCTTTGTGCGTGATATGTCCTACGATACTGATTTCAGCACGGTCTTTAATTTTTTCATATTCACTCATAGGAATCGTGAATAACAACTCATAGTCTTCGCCACCATTTAGTGCTGCCATGGTTGCATCTAATCCAAGCTCCATTCCTAGTTCTCGCGTTAAATGGTCGATTGGTAATTTCTCTTCATAAATCTGACAGCCTACTTCTGATTGATGACATATGTGTAATACTTCAGAAGCCAATCCATCAGAAATATCAATCATTGCTGTTGGCTGTAAATACCATGTTTTAAAACGCTGAACGATATCTAAACGAGCTTCCGGTTTTAATTGTCTTTCGAGGATATAATCAAAACCTTGTAGGTCAGGTTGTGCATTTGGGTTTTCAAGGAAGATTTGTTTTTCGCGATTTAGCAATTGTAGTCCCATATAAGCTCCACCGAGGTCTCCTGTAACACAAATCAAATCATTTTCTTTTGCTCCATTTCGATAAACGATCTCCTGTGGTGATGCTATTCCAATAGCTGTAATACTGATAACCATTCCGCTTTGTGATGAAGTGGTATCGCCTCCAACCAAATCGACGCCGTAGCGCTCGCAGGCCAATAAAACGCCTTCATAAAATTCTTCGATTGCTTCTAATGAAAAACGATTTGAAATACCTAAGCCGAGTGTTATTTGTTTTGGCATAGCGTTCATGGCACAAACATCACTGATGTTTACCACTACAGCTTTATAACCCAAATGCTTTAATGGGCAATAGGAAAGATCAAAGTGAACTCCTTCAAGAAGAAGATCAGTTGTAACTACCGTTTGGCCAGGGCCATTATCAATAACAGCTGCATCGTCGCCAATGCCTTTAATACTGCCTGATTGCGTAAGCTTTACTTGGTTTTTGATATGTTCTATTAATCCGAACTCCCCTAAGTTCTGGAGTTCTGTTCTATTGTTTTTATTTTCAAACATGCGGCAAAGATAATGAGAGAATTGGTCAGTTCCGAGGTATTGGTAGCTATCTAATTGCTGAGAATGAAAACATAACGAAGATGATAGGATTAATCAGCATATCTGGTTGAAATCGAAAAGCGCTTTCCAAACATTCAAAAACCTTTATCAATACATTAACAATTTGTAAATCGGGGGTTTTAAGATTATAAAAAAGTTAACTTCGTGCCCAATAAACAGAATAAACTATGTCAACATTTGGATTCTTAAAGTACTTCGTTCCTCAGGACCGTAAATTCTTCCCTTTATTTGATAAAGCAGCGTCAAACGTTCACGAAGGTGGAAAAGCGATTTATGCTTTGGTGACAGCTGAAACAAGTGAAGAAAGAACACATTACATACGCTTAATCGAAAAAATTGAGCACCAGGGAGATGAAATCACACATGAAATCTTTACGGAGTTAAGCAGAAATTTTATCACGCCTTATGATCGTGAAGACATTCACCGATTAGTAACTGCGATTGATGATATTATCGATTTTATTCATGGATCATCTAAGCGAATCGAATTATACAAAATTGAAAAGTTTGACCATGATATCGTAAAGCTAGCAGAGTTAATTGAACATACTACAGATGAATTACGTCGTGCGGTTTTAGAACTAAAGAATATGCAAAAGATGCGTGATATCACAGCATCATTAGTTCGTATCAATAGTATTGAAAATCATGCAGACGATATTTTTGAGCATGCAGTAGCTAACTTATTTGAGAAGGAAACAAATGCAGTTCAGATTATCAAGATGAAAGAGATATTACAATCATTGGAAACAGCTACCGATAAATGTGAAGATGCTGCGAATGTGATTGAGTCGATTATGATTAAAATGGCTTAAGGTAAATACTATGCTGACACTATTAGTTATTGTTATTATTCTTGCTATTTTATTTGATTTCATCAATGGTTTTCATGATGCGGCTAATTCAATTGCAACGGTTGTAAGTACACAAGTATTAAGTCCCGTAGCAGCAGTATTTTGGGCGGCCTTTTTTAATGTACTTGCATTTTGGTTATTTAAATTACATGTTGCTGATACGGTATCAAAAACAGTTACCGGAGATATTACCTTATATGTTGTTCTTGCAGGATTAATCGCTGCTATTATCTGGAACTTACTTACTTGGTGGCTAGGAATTCCTTCGAGTTCTTCGCATACATTAATTGGAGGGTTTGGTGGTGCTGCGGTTGCACACGGTGGATGGGATTGTGTGGGTTGGTATAAAGCAGGAAAAGCAGGTGCTGCCTGGTATAATGGGGGAATGCCTTCTGGGGTCTTGGTTGTAATTGCCTTTATTGTAATAGCTCCAATTGTTGGGATGTTGTTTTCTTATGTAATATCAGTGATAACGTTGAATATTTGTAAGAAGGTACGTCCATCAAAGGTAGATAAGGTGTTTCGTAAGTTACAATTAGCATCCAGTGCTTTGTTTAGCTTAGGACATGGAGGTAATGATGCGCAAAAAGTAATGGGTATTATTTCAGCTGCATTAATCATTTACATGAAAAATCTAGAGGCAAAAGGTATTGCCATTCCTGGCTGGGCCAATGTAGTACAAGAAATTGATCCTAAAACAGGTAAAATGGCAATAAAAGATATACCAACATGGGTTGAAATTAGTTGTTATACTGCAATCGGTTTAGGAACGATGTTCGGAGGATGGAAGATTGTAAAAACGATGGGAAGTAAGATTACTAAACTAACGCCGTTTGAAGGATTCTCTGCAGAGACTGCTGGAGCTGCTACCTTATTTGCAACAAGTTCATTAGGTATTCCAGTTAGCACAACGCATACTATTACAGGGTCTATCATTGGAGTAGGAATGATGAAAAGAGTTTCCGCAGTAAGGTGGGGTGTTACTATAAGTTTATTATGGGCATGGGTTCTTACTATTCCTATCTCTGGGCTATTAGCGGCGCTTACCTATTATTTTATCAAGTTATTTATTTGATATCCTTGTTTTAAGTTTTTTGAAAACCCTGAAGTGTAAAACTTCAGGGTTTTCTTTTTTCAGATAGTTAGGTTTCAGAAATTTTAAAAATGGTGGGCGCGAGGTACATCTTTGCCTCACTAATTTTAAAAACAACTCACAACATGAAATCAAAAACGTATTATCAGCTGATCATGGATGCCAGCGGCAGCATGTCAGGCGTACAAATTGAAACGCTAAATGCATTAAACTCACAACAGGCAGAGATGAGCAATGAAAACAAATAAGTTAATTATCGTGTTGGTAAATTTTATAAACGCTAATCTTTAATCAATAATTGACAATGAAATAAAAAATATTTAATTCGCAATCTGTATTAAATTTTATTCTCGTCCCGATTTCTTTTCTGTTAAAACATAACTGTTCACATTGCCTTTTCCTTTCAGCTCAATTATGCCGAGTTCATCAAACATATAATCATCAGATAACCTTATTTTAACTGCTTCCGTTACATGAATTTTATCTGGCATTCCTGCAGACTCCATTCGGCTGGCAGTATTTACCACATCACCCCAGAGATCATAGCTGTATTTTTGTTTTCCTACAATACCAGCAACTACAGTACCTGTATGCATCCCTATTCTTATTTTTATATCTACACCATTTTCTTGGTTATACTCCTTTATACTTTTTAATGCATGAATTGCAAAATCAGCAACTTGCTGACAATGAGTTGGGCTTCTATCAGGCACACCGCCAACAACCATATAACAGTCACCGATAGTTTTAATTTTTTCAAGTCTGAATATTTGTGACAGTTCATCAAACCTTCCAAATATATCATTTAACATATTAACCAATTGCCTTGGCGGCAGTTGTTTTGACAAGGCGGTAAATCCAACAATATCAGCGAAGAGTACGGTTACCTCTGGAAAAGTTTCAGCAATATTTGATTCTCCTTTTTTCAACCGATCCGCAATCAAAACAGGAAGAATATTATTCAATAATTTCTCAGAATGATTCTTTTGCTCCTCCAGCTTATCGGCATAAGCGTTAGCATCAATTGTATTGTGCTCAGCTTTATTAATTGCACCGGCAAGCTTATCGGTCATTGTATTAATTGCTTTTGCCAAAACACCTAATTCGTCATTTGATTTATATGCCACCCTTGTTTCAAGATTTCCTGCAGTAATTTCATTTACATTTTTTAATAAGCCTAATCCATGAATTACCAGTTTCTTGTAAATTAAAAAGGCGAAAAACAAAAACGAAATGAGAATCAAAATAGAATCGATAAGTAAATAATCCAATAGATGTTCTGATTCTTCATTAAGCAATGCCAGTTCGTTTTTTGTACGCTGATCTAGCAGCAATAAGAACTGACCAATGGGCTTCATAATTGCAGCTTTAGCATGATGGTATTCACTTCCATGCAACATAGCAATTGCCTTCAAATGATTTGCAGAACTATCTGTCTTGTTGGTATTCTTATCAAGATTATCCACAATTCCCATTGCCTGATTCTCAATGGACACAAGCTGATTTGATAAGCTTTTAGCATCTTTCAATAATCCAAATTCTTTCAAAGTAAAACCCGCATCTTCCATCTCCTGATCAAGTGAAACAGCATTTCCAATTTTACTGGGTGGAGGAACAAGACTATCTGCAAGTAAATGCCAATAAATGCGGTTATAATTTGTCGGCTTTGGCAATTTTCCATTTCTGATATCTAGTACCTCCTGAAAATATGTTTTGTACTTTATGTCCTTAGTGACTACATACGTTCTTGCAAATCTTGTAAGCAATTCAGATGAACTTAATAAATCTTCTGCAAGCTCATGAGATTTGAACCTCTTCTGTTGAGAAGCTTCAACTTCATTTTCTTTTTTATTTAAAAAAACAGCCGCAATAACTACAATAACTAAAAGTGGGATAATGATACAAATGAATAACTGCAATAATCTTTTTATTGTCATAATTTATATTTGTTTGTCGAAACAAATATCGCAATACCTTATTGGACAAGGATTTGAAAGACGATACTTAATTGAACGCCAAATGTAAGTAAAAATAGTAAATTTTTAATTGTTTATTTTTCACATAGTTCCGTTTTGGCAAGGTTGCAGAAATTTAGAAAAAGGGGTGTGCGGGGCGCATCTTTGCCTCACTAATTTTAAAAACAATTCACAACATGAAATCAAAAACCTATTATCAGCTGATCATGGATGCCAGCGGCAGCATGTCGGGCGTTCAAATTGAAACGCTAAATGCATTAAACTCACAGATTGAGTCGATTCGTAAAACAGCAGCAAAAAATCCCGAGCAAAAAATTTATGTGTCTTTAACATTGTTTGATACAGTAGTTAAGGATGTAATTACTAACAGCGCTCCTAATTGTATTCAATTATTAACGCGCAGTCAGTACCAACCTAATGGAGGTACGGCCTTGTTAGATGCTATTGGATCACGCATTGCACAATTAGAAGAAACGGTTACTCCAGAAGATGATGTGGTAATGGTTATTCTAACGGATGGCGAAGAGAATGCATCACAGTTTTACAACTACGCGCAAATTGCGAATAAAATTAAAACGCTTACTGATAAAGGAAACTGGTCGTTTTCATTCTTGGGAGCAGATATCGATGCATGGAGCATCGCACAGAATTTAAATATTAGACAAGAAGAAGTAAGGTCGTTTTCTAAAGATCAAATGTGTTCTTCTATGGATGATGTAGCGAATACTTTTGATAGTTATATGCTGAAAAAGTCAATGGGAGTTCGTTCTAACAAGTTGTTTGGAAAGGATGATGAAATCCAGCCATAAAAATTTACTAGTAAGTAATTGTAGTTTCAACAATCAATTTTAAAATAATAGTATTAAAAAATCATTTTATGAAAAACACAATTGTTCCTCCAACACAAAATGCGATGATGTCTTTGGCTTTATATCGCGAAGAAACAACCTGGAAATTTGATGATGATCGAAAGGCAATTATTGCAGAACCGTTTGTATTGGGCATGTCGGAAATTATCAGTTCCTATTTGCCAGAAGAAAATGAAACATCTACCATCATTTTTAGTGCAAATCCGTTTCCTGGTTCTCATTGTTTAAAGTTAGAAAGAGAGGAATCGAATGGCGGATGGTATCATGTTAAAGAAACGGGAATGCGCGGATGGTTATGCCCTGTAACCAGAGTTTATATGGGCGGAATTCCTCCTCAAATTTACTTTCATGTGTTCGGATAAATATTGAAAACGAATTGATTTTTAAATTTAGCATTGTGTAGTCTTGATGTTTTTATTCTCAAGTACTATAACCCCCGGCCTTAAATAAATATAAGGACAATGCTTCGGTGCAGCAGATTTATATCTGTTGCGCCGATTTTCGGAAGTGAAGGAAGTGGCAAGTCTTGGATTTCGAGATAGTGAAAAAATTATTTTTAATAATTAAATTAATTATATAAATTTACGAATATGTTAGTACATCTAATCAGAACCAAGGGCGTAAGCGACGAATTATATTTCGGTTGTTATGAATTTTTAAATCAGTTTGTGGGTCCGTATAGTTTTGAATTGAGTGATCAACCGAGAGAGCTTACCATTAAAGATGAAATCAGAATTGTAAAACCCGATGATTCCAGATACGATAGAAAAGAAATGGTATCATATTCAAAACCTTTATTTAGTGAACCTCGAAGTATACAGGAGCGCAAATCTTGGAGGGATTTATTTCGAATTAACAATAAATATAGAAAGTCAAAGGATATTAAAGAATCTAATCTGCATGATTCAAGGCGCTTTGAGATACTTGAAGAGCGTAATGAGGATTATACTTCACCCACATTTGAATCGACACCAGCTGTAGAAGAACTCTCTGATTTTTATTTTCCAAGCAACGTTGAACCTTATATCGTGATTCTTTTAACAGAACATGCCAACCACGAAAACTGGTTTGTTGGATATGATCCAAATCTAAAAGGAAATTACTTTATTCATACTGATGGATGGAATCATTTTACTTCGGGAGATCCTCGCTATCCTGTCTGTTATCATATTGCAAGTACACTTTTAAAACATGCGATGTTTGATAATCCTCAGGAGATGGGTAACTATATGCACTATGAATCGAAAGGATGTATGATGGATTTTTGTCAGAATAAATCAGAGGTAATGTTAAAGCTGCGCACAGCAGATGTTTGCCCTGAATGCCAGAATCTGATTCGTGCGAAACAAATTACACATATGCAATTGCGTTATACGTTTGATGTGATGGAAGATATTCGTAGGCAGCTTTTATTTAAGGATCGATACGACTTGTTAAGACAAGCAACACCAATGTTGATTAAAGGTCGTTCGCAAAAAATAGTTTTACCTGAAATGGGAATGTTGCAGATTGGTTTAACACCAACAGAGCGTGCTGTTTATTTATTGTTTTTAAA
>CANFIN010000090.1 GCA_947447155.1 Bacteroidota bacterium
ATGTGTATTGTCAAATCAAACATATTCAATCGCAACTGTAACGGGAGCATCAAGTTATGTATGGACAATCCCAGGTGGTGGAACAATTAACAGTGGTCAAGGATCGAAAATCATTTCTATGACATACGGATCAGTTGCTTCTGCTAATGGTATCGTAACTGTTAAAGCTTCTAACGGATGTGGTGTATCGGCAGTGAAAGTATTAGCTGTGGTATCGACTACATGTCCGCGTGTAGGTGATGCAACATCATCATCAATGCTTGCTTATCCAAATCCAGCAAATTCAATTTTAACAGTTGAGTTTACTGCAGAGCAATCGCAAGACGTAAACATGACTATGCGTGATGCTGCTGGAAGAGTAGTTTACAATGAAAGTAAATCAACTACAAAAGGTATAAATACAACTACAATCGATGTATCAACATTCTCGAAAGGAGTTTATTTATTGCAAATGCAATCGGATATCAATTCGGAGGTACTTCGTATTCTAGTTGAATAAATAAAGTAATTTTTTCATCGTTGTTTTTAAAATCGGTAGTCAGCAATGGCTGCCGATTTTTATTGGGCGAGTTTTTTAATTATAATAAAAAAACCTCTTAAAATTAATTAAGAGGTTTTGCTAAATTTTAGTGTGCTGATTAATTCCTTTTCAGGAATGTATTCTGATCTGTTGTTAATTCTTTCATTTGAGAATTCAAAAGCTGAAGGGCAGTGTCCCCATATAGTTGAAAATACAATTTTGATCCGTCAGTAAATTTCATCTTGATTAATCCTGCATCCTTATCTGAATCGATAGAGTAGCTCCCTGTCTTTTCTGACATTTCATTTTGAATGGTATCATTTATTTTTGATTCGGTGTAATTAAAAGTACTATCTAAGTGCAGCGTTAAATATACGTTTATGCCGTCACAATCTTTGCAAGGTAAAATACCTGAAAAGTTTTTATCTGGTGCAATTAAATCAAGTTTAATTAGCGCTGTATCTACATTAATAGTATCGTAAACCACAACCTGATTTTTTGAGTTGCTATCGCAGGAAACGATAGTCCATGCAGTAAATGCAAACAATAGTACTTTTTTCATTTCGTTGACTTATAGGATGCAAGATAACTATTTTTTTAGAAAACAGTAAAATTCCAACTTTGGATAAACTATAACCTATAGAAATGACTACAGTTTTTAAGCGGTTTATGCCTAATAGTTCCCAAACTATCGGAAAAGTAATTGTCAAATTAAGCCCTTGCTCCTCTGTTTCGCAACAAATGATCTGCAATCACCAAAGCTGCCATCGATTCAACAATGGGTACTGCGCGTGGTACAACACATGGGTCATGTCGACCTTTACCTGCTAACGCTATTGTATTACCGTTTTTGTCTACGGTTTGCTGTTCTTGCATGATGGTCGATACAGGTTTGAAAGCAACTCGGAAATAAATCATATCGCCATTGCTGATGCCACCTTGAATTCCACCAGAGTTATTCGTGGCAGTTTTAATTCCTGCCTCTGAATTTACAAATACATCATTATGTTCGCTTCCTTTCCGCAGCGTGCTTGAAAATCCATCACCAATTTCAAATCCTTTAACAGCATTAATACTCATCATTGCCTTTGCTAAGTCGGCATGAAGCTTGTCAAAAACAGGTTCGCCTAATCCAACAGGCACACCTTGTATAACGCAGGTAATACATCCTCCAATACTGTCACCCGCTTCTTTAACGGAAAGAATATACTCTTCCATTTGCTTGGCTATTACGGGATCTGGACAACGAACAATCGAATTGTCGATAGCGGATAAATCAATTGCATTAATATCTGTTGTCATCGATATTGGTCCGACTGAGCTAACGAATGCATGAATTTTTACCTGATGCTGATTTAAAAACAACTGCGCCACAGCACCTCCTAATACACGCGCAACTGTTTCGCGTGCAGAGGCTCTTCCGCTTCCGCGATGATCACGAATTCCATATTTCTGCTCGTAGGTATAGTCGGCATGATTCGGACGATATACATCTTTCAAATGCAAATAATCTTCTGACTTTGTATCTTTATTACGAATGAAAATAGCGATTGGAGCACCCGTCGATTTACCTTCAAATACACCCGATAAAATTTCAAATTGTTCATCTTCATTACGAGCGGTAGTAATTGCACTTTGTCCCGGTTTGCGACGTTTTAATTGATGCGCAATAAAATTTTCGTCGATTATTAATTCCGCAGGACAACCATCAATCACAACACCAATTCCTGCCCCGTGTGATTCGCCAAATGTAGTGATGCGAAAAAGTTTTCCGAAAGTATTTCCTGCCATATTATCGTTTTTTGTAAATCATGATAAAGTCATTCATGAAATAGTTATTACCAATATCAAAATCTTTTACTTCTTCAATGATAAACCCTAATTTAAAATAAAAGTTTATCGATTTAAAATTACTTCTGTTAACTGTTAATCGAATTGTATTCATATCAAGAAGTAAATCGAGTAATTGAAAAAAAGAATTTTCTCCAATATTTTTCCTGTGCTCGTTAGGTTCGATGTAAAATTTATTCAGAAAATAATCGCCGTGATTTTGTTGTTCAACAGAAAGATATCCAACAGAAAACCCATCGCTATTAATCAAATAAAAATCTTGTCCATCATTCATTTGCTCTTCCAATGAAGAAGTTGAATAAAATTTTTCCAGCATGTAATCAATCTGCTCATGCGAAATGATGGCAGGGTAGTAGGCCTTCCAGATTTTATGAGCTAATGATATTATCAGTGGAATATCCTGCGACTTAGCTTTTTGCAATTGAATGTTCATCCTGCAACAAAGATAATGATTCCCACAATCGACAATTGGAGCGCAATCCGTACTTTTGCGCCATGAATATTTTTACCGCCGAAAAAATCAGTAAGTCGTTTAATGAGAAAGCACTATTTTCTGATCTTGATATCTCATTAAATGAAGGACAGAAACTGGCACTCATTGCTGCTAACGGAAGTGGTAAAACAACCTTGTTGCGTATCATTGCAGGAAAGGACACGCCAGATTCAGGGAAGGTTTCTTACCGCTCTGATTTGCGTATGGGTTATCTGGAGCAAGATCCGTTTTTTGCACCTGGGGCTTCTATTCTAGACTGTATTTTCGAACCTGGTCATCCTGTATTACATGCAATTGGTGAATACGAGCGATTACTTGCATTAGGCGAGGATGCTGATCCTGTTGATTTGCAAAATGTGATGGATACGTTGGATTCAATGAATGGCTGGGATTATGAAGCACGTGCATCAGAAGTATTAGGTCGTTTGGGAATTCATGATTTAGATAAGCCGGTTAATCAATTATCTGGAGGACAGAAAAAAAGAATTTCATTAGCGAGATTACTGATTGAAGATCATGAATTGTTGTTGTTGGATGAGCCTACCAATCACCTCGACTTAGATATGATTGAATGGTTAGAGAATTATTTGAAGCGTCAGAATAAAACAATTTTATTGATTAGTCACGATCGTTATTTTTTAGATACTGTTTGTAATTCAATTGCTGAAATTGAAGATGGTAAAATTTATACATACAATGGCGGCTATGCTTATTATTTAGAAAAGAAAGAAGAACGTGAGGCGCAGCAACGTGCTACAGTTGATAAAGCAAGAAATACTTATCGCAAGGAATTAGAATGGATGCGTCGCCAGCCTAAGGCACGTACAACAAAATCAAAATCGCGACAAGAATCTTTTTACGATGTAGAAGAAGTTGCTAAAAGTAAGAAGACGGAAACGAAAATGCAGATGACAATGCAAATGAATCGACTGGGGAGTAAGATTTTAGAATTAGAAAATATTTGTAAATCGTACGACGGTAAAACGTTGATGAAAGATTTTTCTTATACGTTTAAACGTGGAGAAAAAATCGGATTGATTGGTCGTAATGGCGCAGGTAAATCAACTTTGTTGAACATCATTATGGAATTAACAAAGCCAGATCAAGGAAAGGTAAAATCGGGCGAGACGGTAGTTTATGGATATTACTCGCAACAGGGAATGCAATTGCCAGAAGACAAGCGCGTGATTGATGTGGTAAAAGACATTGCAGAATATGTAGAGACAGGTAATGGAAACTGGATTGCTGTTTCTCAATTTTTGAATCACTTTAATTTCTCAGGAGCGAAGCAACATGCATTTGTATCGAAGTTAAGTGGGGGAGAGAAGAAACGTTTGTATTTGCTGACCATACTTTTAAAGAATCCGAATTTTTTAATTTTAGATGAGCCTACCAACGATTTAGATATCGTTACACTAAATATTTTAGAAGAGTTTTTAGAAGGTTATCAGGGTTGCATGTTAATGGTAACGCATGACCGTTACTTCATGGATCGCTTAGTCGATCACGTATTTGTGTTGGATGGAACAGGTGTAGTAAAAGATATACATGGTAATTACACGGATTATCGTGAATTGTTTGAAATTAGTGCGAAGCAACAAGCTAAACTAGATAAAGCAAAAGCAGAGAAAGTAGAAGAGAAGATAGAAGTAGCTCCTGTGAAGAAATCGAAGTTGAGTTACAAAGAGCAACGCGAGTTAGAGACGATTGAGAAAGAGCTGGAAGATTTAGAAGTAAAGAAAAAAGGTATTGTTGAATTGATGAATGATACGAGTCAGTCGCACGATGCATTAGCTAAAGCTGCTATCGATTATCAGAAAATCGAAGAGATCATCGACTTAAAATCACTCCGTTGGTTAGAGCTGCAGGAAAAGTAATCAAGTCGGTTGATTAAAATTCCTGAATCATTAAATTGAAAATCGATTGAGTGATTTGATTTTGAAAGGTCTTTTCTCCTAAATTATTTACCCAACGAATTCCGCGAACAGCATTGCAAAAGAAAACTTCATCGGCATTTAATAAATCTTGTTGTGAGATACTTTGAATTTCTATTTTGATATTGTTTTTCTGAAGTAGTGCTATTAGGAAATTTTTGAATACACCATCTACGCATCCATCAGAAACAGGAGATGTGTAAATCGTATTGTTGGATATGATAAAAAGGTTGCTTGTATTTCCTTCAATACAATTTTGATGGTGGTTTAAAATAATTACTTCGTCAAAGTTGTGTTGTTGTGCATAGATAGAAGCCATTACATACAACTGACTGCTTAATGATTTTATGCAACTGTATTTTCCTGCTGCTTTGACTTGCTCTTCGTAAAAATGGATATTAAGTCCTTTATCAGCCCAATGATAAAAGTTATCCAGTGCATTAGCGCTAATCAAATAATTTATTTCGTTAGATGTCGAAGCATACAATCCTGTTCCTGCTCTGTATATACTTACACGCACACGCGCATGATCATTTAAATTGTTTGCGGATATTGTCTGATGAATATTTGATTTTAATTCCTGAAGAAAAGTTTCGGTACCATTCAGTTGTAATAATTCACAAGAAATTTTTATTCGCTGTAGATGAAATTCTTCTAATAGGATTTCATTTTTATGAATACGCATCGATTCAAAAAAACCATCGCCAAATAACATTGCACGATTGATAGCAGCTTCTGAATCAGTAAAATTTCCGTTAAGACAAATCATTAAAACGGAGGATTGAGTAATACGTGAATGAAATACTTTAGAATAGATGGATCAAGAATGATAGTGTAAAGCAATCCGAAAATAGCTCCATAAAAATGTGCATCGTGATTAATGTTGGTGCCACCGCGTTTCGACATTGTATATTCGAAGAACAAATACAAAGGACCAAGAATTACACCTGGCAATGGTAATATTCCGAAGATGTAAATCTTTTGCCAAGGATCGAATAAGATCGAGGCAAATAAAATAGCAGCTACAGCTCCAGAAGCCCCAAGGGAATTATAATACACATTGTCTTTGTGTTTATTAAGCGAGGGAATATTCGCAACTAAAATTGATCCTAGGTATAGAATGGTGAAATAAATTTTTCCATTAGCAGGGAAGGCTTCCCGGTAATACATTTCAACTACAGTTCCGAATCCTAGTAGCACCATCATATTGATAAGTAGGTGGAAAAATCCTGCGTGTAAAAATCCAGAGCTAATCAATCGCCAGTATTCCTTACGATGATGCACCATGTAGGGGTTAAGCATGCCTTTCGATTGAAAGGTTGGGTTGGAAAATCCGATGATGGAAGTTGCGACTGTAAGTAGGAGGATTATGAATGTTATAGACATACTTCAAAAATAGAAAGAATTTTGTTTGGGAAGAAATGGATAAAGATAAACGTTTGTAAATGTTTACTAACCGAATAAATATTTTCAGATGTTTAATTTTGTCTTGGTCCCGAGGTGTTCTCGGGATTCGGCGGGGCTGCTGTCCCCCCATGGAGTTGAGAGATGATTTTTTGATTTTTCGCTGATTTGCTAATGAAAGACACTGAATTTATTTAGCACATTAACACATCGCGATCCCGTCCCGAGAAATCGCGATCGGGACGCGAGCACATTAGCACATTAGCACAATATCACATTATCAAATTAACTTAGTCGTTTGTAAATACTTAATAACCGAATAATTATTTTCAGATGTTTAATTTTGTCTTGGTCCCGAGGTATTCTCGGGATAAAGTGGGGCTGCTGTCCCCCCATGGAGTTGAGCACTTTTCTGACACGTCCTAAAAAAGTTTACAGTTTTAATAATTAATCCTAGTATTAGGTCAAGACAGAAATTCCCAATTACTTGACTATTTTACCTTCAAATTTCAAATTGTAAAGTAAAGCACTTCATGCACACTAGACAATTTCATTTTCGTTCTCTAATCATCAAATCCTCAAACTGCCAAATCTTCAAATTATCAAATTATCACATTATCACATTATCACATTATCAAATTAAATTAGTCGATTGTAAATAATTAAAAACGGATATTCATAATTCAGCTCGATACTTTTGCTTTCGTGAATTATACCCATGCTCATCAATGGCCAGTTTTTAAAGCAGTGCCCGTACTCCGTATCTTAATTCCGTTTATAATTGGAATTGTTCTTAATCTGATCGGGATTACATTTGATAATGTTTTATGGTTGGTAGGTGGACTACTTTTTTTTTGTATTCTACTTTACAGATTGTTTTTTAAAAATATTAATCGTCAGATTTTATTTCACTTCGTTTTTGTATTGTTGGGTTACTTGCATACATACGCGCATCGTGAGAACTGTTATTCAGATTATTTTTCGAATTTATCAAAAGGGCAATCGCTTTTGTTGATTAACTCAATTCCTGAGGTGAAAGAAAAATCAATAAAAGTTTTTGCAAAGGTGGTGAGAGTAGGAAATAAAAATTCATCGGGACAAATTTTACTGTATTTGAAAAAAGATCTAGCTTCAATTAAAATAAAATACGGAGATCAGATTTCTGCGAATCTGAATTATAAATCCATCGAGAACATTCCTAATTCTAATTTCGATTATCGTCAGTACTTAGCTAACAAACAAGTTTATCAGCAAACTTGTTTGAAAACGAATGAATGGAGATTAACTAACAGACAACAAGGAAATTATTTTGTTTCAATCGCATATCATTATCGTGAAAGGTGTCGTAATGTCTTACAAAACTCTTTGAAAAATCTTGAAGCATTTGCTGTGGCTTCTGCTTTACTTATTGGCGATGACGATGCTATTCCGAAATCCGTTTATCAGGCTTACACCGATTCAGGTACTTTGCATGTGTTATCTGTTTCAGGCATGCACGTAGGTGTAATTTATTTGTTGCTGGTTTCATTATTTGGACGAATGGAAAGAAATAAATTTTTACGGCCTGTTTATTTTCTTTCGATTTTAATTTTTATTTGGATGTATAGCATTCTTTCGGGTTCGTCAGCATCTGTTTTTCGTGCTGCCACAATGCTTACTGTTATAATTTTTGGAAAATGGATAAATGGGAATAGTCCAATTTATAATTCATTGGTTGTTTCAATGTTTATTCTCTTGTTGTATAATCCTTTTTATTTAACCGATAAAGGATTTATACTTTCTTACCTCGCTGTATTTGGAATAGTTTATTTGCAACCCAAAATACTTTCTGTCTGGCGACTTAAAAGTACAGTTACCTATAAGATATGGGAGTTTACATCCGTATCCATCGCAGCGCAATTGATGACGCTGCCTATAAGTCTTTATCTCTTCGGAAAATTTCCTAACTATTTTATTATCGCTAATTGGATTGTAATTCCATTAAGTACGATCGCTATTTATTTATCGATTGCGCAAATTGTATTTCAAAAATGGACCATATTTCTTAGTGTAATTTCTTTTTGTAACGAAAAGATAATTTGTTTTATGAATGATTTTTTAAATCTACTCACGCATCTGAAAGGGGCGGTCACTAATAA
>CANFIN010000091.1 GCA_947447155.1 Bacteroidota bacterium
CAAATTCTCAAATTACTTCCGTGTTGTTCTTTGCTCAATTCTCTTCTCATAATTGTTTCCTTGAAATATTCTATGTACATAAATTCCTGGCACATGAATATGATCGGGGTCTAACGTTCCTGCAGGTACTAACTCTTCCACTTCTGCAATTGTAATTTGTCCGGCCATTGCCATTGGCATATTAAAATTACGTGTCGTTTTTCTAAATATCAGATTACCATGTGTATCACCTTTCCAGGCTTTTACAATTGCAAACTTTGCTTTGAAAGCCATCTCCAATAAATATTCTACTCCATCGAACATACGTGTTTCTTTTCCTATTGCGACTTCCGTTCCTACTCCTGCACGCACCCATACTGCAGGCATTCCATAAGCAGCGGCCATGCAGCGTGTTGCTAATGTTCCCTGAGGAATTAAATCTACTTCTAATTCACCACTTAATAACTGTCTTTCGAATTCTGCATTTTCACCAACATAAGATGAAATCATTTTTTTTACCTGACGGGTTTTAAGCATTAAGCCAATTCCAAAATCATCAACACCTGCATTATTAGAAATACAAGTAAGGTCTTTAGTCCCTTTATTAACTAAGGCATTGATACAGTTTTCTGGAATTCCACAAAGGCCAAAGCCTCCTAACATAATCACTTCGCCATCTTGAATATCATGGATTGCGGCATCTGCATTATTTACTACTTTATTCATTTTAATTAATATCAAAATTATTTGTTGTGCCTGGTGCTACTGGCGTATTATATTTTGAACAGTCAAGTTCAACACTCAATGGTTTTTGAGGTTTCGCGAATTCCCCTTGAGAATAATTCAATTTAGGATCATCAAATACTTTTCTCATGAATAATCCCCAAATAGGCAACGCGGTATTTGCTCCTTGACCTAATGCAGTTGAGCGGAAATGAACACTCCTGTCTTCGCAACCAACCCAACAACCAGCAACTAATTCAGGAGTTATGCCCATGAACCAACCATCACTTTGATTTTGTGTTGTACCTGTTTTACCTGCAATTGGATTTGTAAAATGATATGCTCCTCCGCGTAATCTTTCACCTGTTCCGAATTTCGTTACCCCTTCCATTAAATTCAACATCAGATACGCTGTTTCTTCATTAATAGCTTCCACTTTTCGAGGAACAAATTCTTGCAACACCACACCATTTTTATCTTCTATTCTTGTAATATACATTGGCTCTGTCCAGATACCTTTATTAGCAAATGTTCCATAGGCCCCTACCATTTCAAAAACTGAAATATCTGCAGTACCTAAAGCAATAGAAGCATAAGGCTCTATCGGTGTCGTGATTCCCATTTTATGAGCTACCTGAATCACTGCATCGGGTCCGAATTGTTTCATCAGATAAGCAGATACACAATTAACTGAATTAGCTAATGCCTGCTTAAGAGAAAGCATGCCACCATAATGTCCATCGGCATTTGATGGTGTCCACGAGCTACCAAATTTATCAATGATAGTAACCTTTGAATTTGGTACTTTATAACAAGGTGAATATCCTTCTTGCATTGCAAGTGTATAAACGAAGGGTTTAAATGTAGAGCCTACTTGTCGTGAGCCTTCCTTAACCTGATCATATTTAAAATAATGAAAATCTAATCCACCAACCCATGCTTTTACTTGTCCCGTTTGAGGTTCAAGTGCCATAAATCCAGTACGCAAAAACATTTTATAATAGCGAATAGAATCCATGGGCGACATAATTGTATCAACATCTCCTCTCCAAGAAAAAACAGTCATCTTAATTTTTTTATTAAAATTATTACTGATTTGATTTTCTGAAAGGCCTTGTTCTTTCAAATTCTTATATCGCTCCGATCGCTTCATCCCTTGCGTAATTAACTCCGGATATTCTTGCCAAGGGGAACGATCTTGCCAATGCTCGTAAAATGTTTGTTGTAATTTAGTAAGATGCTGCTTTACTGCCTCCTCGGCATAACGTTGCATACGCGTATCAATAGTTGTGTAAATTCTTAATCCGTCGCGATATAAATTATAATTCGTGCCATCTGCTTTTTTATGTTCGGAGCACCATTTAAGTAAATCCTTTTTTAATACCTCTCTAAAATGTTGTGCAATTCCTGATGTATGACTTTCTGGTCTAAAGCGAAGGAGAATTGGAAGTTTTTGTATCGAATCAGCAACTTCTTCTGTAATGTAATTATATTTTTCGAGCTGACTAATCACTACATTTCTCCTTGTCAGCGCATTTTGAGGATTACGAACAGGATTATAAAGCGATGGTGCTTGAAGCATTCCTATCAATAATGCAGCTTCTTGTATTGAAACTTCATTAGGATCTTTTTGAAAATAAGTTGAGCATGCTGAACGAATACCAAATGTATTGTTACCGAACTCTACCGTATTTAAATACATCGCAAGAATTTCATATTTGGTGTAGTTCTTTTCTAACTTAACAGCAATAACCCATTCCTTTATTTTACGAAGAACCAATTGAGGCTTGCTTAGTTTTTCTCCTCTCGGAAATAAATTCTTTGCTAATTGTTGCGTTAGTGTACTACCTCCACCTGAACTCTGATGCAAAAAAATAGTTTTTACCAGTACTCTAAATAATCCTCTAACATCTACACCAGAATGTTGATCAAAACGAACATCTTCTGTAGCTTTTAGTGCGTTAACTAAATTTGGAGATAGCTCATTATAGTGAACATTAACTCGATTTTCTTTGAAATACTTTCCCAGCGATTGCATGTCGGAAGAATATATTTCGCTTGCTAACATCGAGTTTGGATTTTCAAGTTCTTCGAATGTTGGTAAATCTCCCAAATAACCCAGCGCGACTAGTGAAATGAATCCAACTAAAAACAGAAAGGGTGCAAAGACAATTAACCAAATAAAAAATATTATTCGACGAACATTTGAAAATGATTTCATGCTTGGTTTATTATGATTCAAATTTAATTAATTATTAGAAATCAGGATTTATATCCATTGGCATATCCATTTGTCTACCTGATTTCTTACGTTGAAATAAGTTAGCATCAGTAGATCCGAAACGATATACAAGCGTGAAATTTGCAACTTGTGATTCTCTCTTACGTTGCATATCGTAAATAAATCCATCACCCACATTGTGTATAACCATCTTTCGCGTATTAAAAATATCCGTAATGTTTACAGATAAATTTAATTTCCCTTTCATAAAATCACGACGAGCCCCGATATCAATTCCGCTCATGCCTTTAAAACTTCCTTGAGGAGTTTTTGTTGGCGACATATACATACCGGTAATTTGCAAATTAGTGGTTTTAGAGGCTTTGATATTGATGTTTGATCGAAGTGTCCAGTTATTACTTGTACTTTGAAGTGAAGCATCAATATTTTCACCGTTAATTTTATTGTTGAAATAATTGAATGATGTTGTAGTATTTATAGCCTTGCCAATTTGATTTTTCAAGACAAGTTCAACTCCTGTGTTTGTGGATGAACTATAGTTAATAAATGTCATGGTTGATACCCCTGTTAAAGTATCAATTGATCGAAAGCGACTGATCAAATTTGTTGTATAACGATAATAAACTGTTGCAGATAATGACTGTTCATTAAACTTTCGGAAATAATTGAATTCATAACTATCAATAAATTCAGGTTTTAATTCTGGATTACCTGTTCTAACGTTACGGATATCCGAAATGTCCGAAAAAGGATTTAAGTTTTGTGCATTAGGTCTGTTTACACGTTTGCTGTACACAATTTGAAAATCGTTTTTTTCCTTTACAGTATATTTAATAGCAGCACTTGGAAAATAATTGATGTAGTTTTGCTCAAAGTCTTTTGAATCGATTGTAGCATTTCCAATTATTCGTGTGTTTTCAACACGTACTCCGCCTTGTAACTCTACAAACTTATCCTTTTTAATAAGTGATGGTGCCCTTCCTGCAAACTGAATATAAGCAGCTGTAATCTGATCTGAGTAAATAAAATGATCAGTATTTGCCAAATCAAAACCATTACGATTTAACCCTACCTGATTATTATCGTTTGTTCTGAACGTTCCTTTAGCACCAGTTTCAAACTTTGAACTCTGATTAATTGGATGCGTATAATCTGTTTGAACTGTTAATGTATTAAATTTCCCATCACGCTTAAGTATAGAATACTGATATGCACTATCCACTGTAAGGTAATCGTCATTATCATTATTTTGACTCTGAGTATAATTAGCAGATGCAGACAATTCTCGCTTTGTTCCAGGAATTACATGTCGGATATCAATACCACCTTCTAAATTTTTATTGCTGTTATCTGAATTAGTTGTGCGATAAAACCCATCAAGAATTGCTCTTACTGAATCTTCGTAAGTAGTAGTATTAAGCTCATATTTTGTTTCGGCTCTTTCACTGTATCCACCCGATATACCAAGTGTAGTGTTATTTGATAAATTAATATCTAACGATGAACGAAATGAATTATTAAAGTTCTGATTTCTACCTTCTGTTTTTGAATCTTCAAATGGATTCAGATAAACACTTTCATTTTGTCGCGTAGAAAAGCCAGACGAGCGTCGTGTTTCTTCTCTGAAATTATAACTAATATTTAGGTTCGTCTTCTTGGTTCTATTATTCAAGGAAATTCCTGCATTGTACTTATCATGTGTTCCAGCTCCTAATGTCACAGAACCGTTAATTCCACTGCGTTTATCTTTTTTTGTTTTAATATTTATAATACCTGCCATTCCTTCTGCATCATATCTAGCACTTGGATTAGTTATGATTTCTATTTGGTCAATTGATCCTGCAGGTAATTGCTGCAACAAGGACGATTTATCTCCGCCTCCTAAACTTGATGGCTTACCGTCAATAAGGATTGTTAAATTTTCACTTCCTCTTAAACTAATTTTACCATCAATATCTACATTCACAGAAGGTACATTTCTTAAAACATCAGAGGCAGTTCCGCCTGTGCTGATTAAATCTTTTTCTACGTTATAAATTTTTTTGTCAAGTGAATTTACATAATCAGCCTTCTCACCCTGAATCTCTACTTCCTTTAAATTCTTTTGTGATGAAGCAACGTAAACAATTCCGAAATCTTTAGTTGGCTCCATCGGATTTAACATAAACGGTTTTGAGTCCATTTTACGATAACCAATAGCACTAATACGTAAAAAATACCTGCCTGGCTGCAATGCTTCTATGCTAAACTGTCCTTTGCCATTTGTTAATGTGCCCCCTACTATCGAAGAGTCTCTTACTTTTAATACAGCTACTGAAGTAAATTCCATTCCTGACTTTGTTAATGAATCTTGCAATATGCCCATTACTTTACAGATTGCTGGCATATTCCGAAATGCAGAATCGCGATTAAATCCTCCTCGCATCGAAGAGTCTCGCATGCCAGGGAAATTAGGCATCTGTGCGAATCCAGCGATAGTTGAAAGAATAAAAATAAGAGAAACTAATTTTAATTTAGAAACAATGTTCATGCTTAGTACGATAAATCGTTAAATAATACTTGTAATAATGTTTGTCCGACAGCCTTCAGAGAGTTTTTGTCAATCTTATCAATGGTATCTCCGTGTGTATGCCAGTGCTTCCAGAAATGTGAAGGTGTATTATAATCATAGTGGATGATATCTGTACATTTTATTTGTGCTATCTGATTGATGTAATAATGATCATCAACTATAGGATTAGTTTTCTCTGTTAAAAAATAACTTCCATAACCTAAATCACCAGCTGTTTTCCATACCATGCCAGTAACATTCTCCGCATAGCGAATCGATGTTCCCTCTTGTGTAAATGTCGCATTTGTGGCTCCCACCATATCTAATAAAATTCCGTAGCGCGCAAAATAATTGGGGGTATGCAAATTCTGCGACCAATACTGTGAACCTAAACAATAAGAATCATCCATATCTGGGTAGCTGCTATTTTCTGGCTGACCATAATCTTCAATATCAAAGAAAATAATATCAACTCCTAAATCTGGTTTTGTAATTGATAATTGACGAGCAACTTCAATTAAAATACCAACACCGCTAGCTCCATCATTTGCACCATCAATAGGTTCATTTTTTCTTACTGAATCCTGATCCGCAAATGGACGAGAATCCCAATGAGAACATAACATAATTCGATTTCCTTTGGAAGGATTAAAAGAACTAATAATATTTTTACCATTTAACGTTTTTCCGTCGAAGCCACGGGTTTGAAAACATTGTACGATAACTGTATCGGCAAATTTTTTCATGGTACTGCTTAACCAATCAGCACATTTTGCTTGAGCTGTTGAATTAGGAATTCGTGGACCAAAATCTGTTTGGGCCTTCACATAATCAAAAGAAGAGTCTGCATTAAAAGTGGGTGCAGGCGGTGCTTTAGTTTCGTTATTGTTAGAATTATTTGTTTCAGTTTTTGTGCCTGTGTTACATGCAGCAAGTGCAAGCATTACAGCACTAAATAGAATTAGATTAATTTTTACTCCACGTTGAGCCATCTTTACCATCTTTAATAGTGAAATTCAATTTTATTAATTCATCGCGAATTTTATCAGAAGTTGCAAAATCTTTATTTGCTTTTGCATTAGCTCTGATGGATAATAATAAATTCATCATGCCATCTAAATCATCACCTGAATTTTTGTCTTCGCGCTTTAAACCCAGAATATCAAAAACAAATAGATTCATTAATGATTTCAGTTTGCCTATATCCCCACCCGTTAGTGTTTCTGTTCCCGCATTAGTAGAGTTGATTATTCGTACCGCTTCAAACAAATGAGACAAAACAATAGCTGTATTTAAATCATCATTCATTGCATCAAAACATTTCTGTTCTAATTCAGATACGGAAGAAGTTGAACTAGCCGAAGGATTTAATTTTTCTAATGTATCGATTGCATTAATAATTCGCTGAAAAGCTTTTTCAGCAGCTAATAATCCTTCATTTGAAAAATCAAGTGTGCTTCTGTAATGAGCTTGCAATATGAAAAAACGAATTGCCATTGGCGAATATGTTTTCTCTAACAACTTATGATTACCAGTAAAAAACTGTTTTAGCGTAATAAAATTACCAAGACTTTTTCCCATTTTCTGTCCGTTGATGGTAATCATATTATTATGCATCCAGTATTTAACAGGAGCTTTTCCACACGATGCATTTGATTGTGCTATTTCACTTTCGTGATGCGGGAATAATAAATCCATTCCGCCACCATGAATATCAAACGTCTCTCCTAAATATTTACTACTCATTGCTGAACACTCAATATGCCAACCTGGAAAACCATCACTCCAGGGTGAAGGCCAGCGCATAATATGCTCAGGACTTGCTTTTTTCCAAAGCGCAAAGTCGGCAGGATTTCTTTTCTCTGATTGACCTTCTAACTCTCTGCGTTCATTTCCTGCTCCTGCAATCAGTTCTTCAATCACACGACCAGATAATTTTCCGTAATCGTTAGAAGTGCTGTAATTAATCACATCAAAGTAAACTGAACCATTCGACTCATAGGCATATCCGTTAGCAATGATTTTTTTAATCATTTCAATTTGCTCGATGATATGTCCAGAAGCTCGAGGCTCGATACTTGGTGCATTGTTATTTAACTCACGCATTGATTCATGAAAGCTGCCAGTATACAACTCTACTACTTCCATCGGCTCTAATTGTTCTAAGCGAGCCTTCTTTGCAATTTTATCTTCCCCTTCGTCTGCGTCATTTTCTAAATGTCCAACATCCGTAATATTTCTCACATAACGAACTTTATATCCGAGGTGAGATAAGTAACGAAATAAAACATCAAAAGTGATATAAGGACGAGCATGACCTAAATGTGCTTCACCATATACAGTTGGTCCGCATACATACAATCCAACAAAGGGCGAATTGATTGGAATAAAATTTTCTTTTTGTCGAGTTAACGAATTGGTAATATAAAGCGGGTGTTGCATATGTTCTATCTCCGATTAATGTTCTGCACTCATGCGTGCTTCTTTCAAGTGTAATAACATATCTTTTGTCATTGAAGACATATCGTAGTATGGTATCCATCCCCAATCTTCTTGTGCGCGTGTATCATCAATCGACATTGGCCATGAATCGGCTATAGCCTGACGAAAATCGGGTTGATATGAAATTTGAAATTCAGGAATATGTTTTTTGATTTCGTTAGCAATTTCTTTCGGCGTAAAACTGATGCCTGCTAAATTGTAACTACTGCGAATTTTTATTTTATCTGAATCTGCATTCATCAATTCTAATGTTGCACGAATTGCATCGGGCATATACATCATTGG
>CANFIN010000092.1 GCA_947447155.1 Bacteroidota bacterium
GCGTTATACGATAACCGTGCGTTTATTGCAGTAAACAACTCTCAAAAAATGGAAGTCGTTTCATTGCAAAATTTCAAACGTCTAGTAACCATTAACGGACTTTCATCTCCTCGATTTTTTATTGGAAGTGGGAGCAAAGGATATATTTCTGATTGGATCTCTAACAAAGTGTATGTTTTAAATTTGAATTCATATCAAATCATTGATACAATTCCTACGGGAAGCGGTCCTGAAGAAATGGCCATTGTGAACAACAAATTATTCGTTTGCAATAGCGGTGGATTTGGTGACGATAGCAGCATGACCATTGTCGATATTAATTCGAATACAGTTCTAGCAACGATTAACACACCTGTAAATCCTTCTTCCATCAAACAAGATATTAATGGAAAATTATGGGTGCTTTGCAGAGGCAGTTTAGGTAGCGACTTTACGCCTACTCCAGATGATGCAGCTGGTTCGCTGATTCAAATTAATCCAACAACGAATGCGATTGAACAACAATTTACATTTGCCTACAACAATCATCCAATCAAATTACAAATCAATAAATCGAAAGATGAATTGTTTTTCTTAGCTGGAGAATATGGTTATGCCGGAGAAATTAAAAAGCTGAGTATTTATGCAACAACGCAATCGCCTGCAACCATTGTAAGCTCTTCGTTTTATGGTTTAGGAATTAATCCGAAGGATGATTTAATATACGCAAGTCGCGTTGATTTTTCTGCCAGAACTTATGTATTGCGCTTTCAAGCAGACGGAACATTAGTTGATTCTGTATTAGCAGGGATTGCTCCTAATGGATTTGCGTTTAACTAAACTACTTGCTTAGTAATAAATCTGTACTTACAGCTGTGTTGCTGATATGATTTGCTCGGTCGCGAATGTAAAACTGAAAACGTCCTTGTGTGTTTAATAAAATCAAGGCACTGATATAATCCATGCGATAAGTGACAGTTGCTTCAATCGATTTACTGTTTCCTGGAGGCTCGATGTATTGCATGCGCTGATTAAATTTCACTTGTACGCTATCGAAATAAATGTTGGTGTCGCAGTTTGTAGTAATATCTGTTACTTGCGTCCATATTTTCTTCGGACGATAACCAGCTCCATTTTTCTCCTCGTAAGAAATATAAAGATTGCTATTATCTGCGCCACAAGAAGTATTAAATTCATTCTCTAGAAATCCGATGTCGCCATCACCATCTTTAATCGTAAAAATAAAATCCACTGCTGTATCAACACCAGCAGCATCGGAATATTTAATAAAATTATCAAATGTCACTTCGGGCGTGGTAGAAAATGTCTGATCTTTTTTACAAGAAGAAATCATCGCAAAAATCACCAACGCCGATAGAAAATATTTTGTCATACTGCTAAATTACGAATTTGATTTTATACTAAACAGGTTTATAAATTAATGCAGATCGTTCTTTATTGCCTAATAAATCTTTTGCTGCCGACTGAATGTCTTTAGCTGTAACGCTTTTTACTTTCGCTCTAATTTCATCAACAGTAATCAGAGAACCAAAATTCAAAAATGCTTTCGAGCGGGAAAGTAAAACGCTTAATCTGTTTTCCTGCGCCATCATAATCTGACCTAACAACTGCTCACGATATTGCAAGAATAATTTATCACCAAGCGGCTTATCACATAGCTTATCCAACTCTTGATTCGCCAGCTTTAATGTTTTATTAAAATGCTTTTGATCAGTAGCAAAATACAAGAAGAAAATTCCTGTATCGCTATATGTGTGATAACCCGACTCAATCGTATAGGTGAATCCATACTTCTCACGCACATTCAAATTCAAACGTGAATTCATACCAGGCCCGCCTAATAAATTATTTAACAAAACCAATGTGTAACGTCTCGGATCATTCAATGCATAACCAGGAGTTCCGCTGATGTAATGCACTTGTGAAATCGATTTAGAAATTTCTACTTCTGATGATTTATAGTTTTTATATTTCGTTCGAACAGGGACTTTACTATTTGATTTTTTTGTTCCGAAAAACTCTTCTGCCAATGCTATCGCTTTTTCTAATCCGATAGAACCACTCACGGAGAACACAGTCACAGAAGGATGATAATTACGTTTGATAAAATCGACAATATTTTTACGCTTGAAAGAGCGAAGTGATTTTTCTGTACCTAATATCGGATGTCCTAGTGTATGCCCTTTAAATACCTGCCCTTCAAAATCATCAAAAATCTGTTCGTAAGGTGTATCCTGATACGAATGGATTTCATCAATGATCACATCCTTTTCTTTCTCAATTTCTTTTTCAGGAAAAATAGAATTATGAAAAATATCGGCAATTAATTCGACAGCTCTTGGCAAATATTGATTCATCACCGATGCATGCAAACAGGTTTCTTCTTTCGTTGTGTAAGCATTCAAATCACCTCCTATTACTTCTAGGCGATTTAAAATATGATAGGACTTACGATTCTTAGTTCCTTTAAATAAACAATGTTCGATATAATGAGCTAACCCCTCTTCGTTCTTACCTTCGTCACGTGTACCTGCTTTCACCATTACCGCCACATGCGATACCACAGCAGTGGGATGATGCTCATATAATACTTTGAGTCCGTTTTTAAGAATAACCGTTTCACTGTTAACCATGCACAAACTTACTTAACTGTTAGGAATATTCCATCAATTTTTAAAATACTTGCCACCTAATTTTACCTTTGCATGAACAAAACACCTATTGCATTGTTTAAGTGCTTTAAATATCTATGAAAAAACTAATTCTACTCTTCGCTCTTCTATTTTCGATTACCTACACCAATGCCCAAAATTGTATTGTGTCAGGAACAATAACTAATATCATAAACAATGAACCATTACCCTTTGCGGTGGTAGTTGTAAAAAATGGAACCTCTGTTTCAAGCACTACTTCTGATACCTTAGGAAATTATTTTTTAAGTATTGAAAAGCCCGGGACATACAACATCGAAGTTATGCTCACCGGTTTTGTGAAAGGATCTGCATTTGAAGTCGTGTTGCAACCCAACAAGCGAGCTATTATCAATATTGCTTTAGAAGAAGATGTAAAGAAATTAAGTGAAGTAGTTATTACGACTGCCGTTTATCCGAAAAAAGAAGAGAGTCCAGTTTCACTAAGGACATTAGGCGTTGCAGAAATCAAACGTAATCCTGGAGGGAACAGAGATATTTCTAAAGTGATTCAATCATTGCCGGGTGTTGCTTCGATTCCTACTTTTCGTAATGACCTAATCGTTAGAGGTGGTTCATCGAACGAAAATCGTTTTTACCTCGATGGAATTGAAATACCAAACATCAATCACTTTGCTACGCAAGGAGCATCAGGCGGACCTGTTGGAATGTTGAATGTAGACTTTATTCAGGATGTGAACTTTTATTCTGGAGCCTTTCCTGCTAACAGAGGAAACACTTTGAGTTCTGTTTTAGATTTTAAATTTAAAGATGGAAGAAATGATAAACCTTTCTTTTCACTTACATTAGGCGCGAGTGATTTAGCAGCAGTTTACGATGGACCTGTTTCTAAGAATTCTACATTGATTGCTTCTTATCGCCGTTCGTATTTGCAATTTTTGTTTAGCGCACTAGGCTTGCCGTTCTTACCAATTTACAACGACTTTCAATTCAAATACAAGATTAAGCCAGACAATAAAAATGAATTCACCTTTATTGGTCTAGGTGCGTTTGATAATTTTAAATTGAATTTGGATGCGAACGAAACTGATGAACAAAAATATTTACTGGGAACATTGCCATCTAACCAACAGTGGAATTATACAATTGGAGGAACATACAGACACTTTTCAAAAAATCGTTTTACTACAATAGTTCTAAGCAGAAATCATTTGAATAATTCAAGTAATAAATATGAAAAGAATGATTTAACAAATTCGGCAGGTAAAATATTAGATTATCAATCGGCGGAAATTGAAAACAAATTTAGAATTGAAGAAACAGCGCGATTTAAAGATTGGAAAATTAATTATGGGGTTGGATTTGAAGATGCAAATTATTCAAACAGTACGTTTAATAAACTTCCGAATGATATTACATTAGATTTTAATTCGAAGATTAATTTTCAAAAGTACAGTGCATTTGGACAAATCAGCAGAACGTATGCGAAATCGAATACTACCATTTCGTTTGGCACAAGGATAGATGCGAACAACTATGGAACAAAAATGAATAATCCATTAGATCAGTTCTCTCCTCGATTATCTGTAAGTCAGCAGTTGTACAAAGCACTATACTTTAATGCAAGCGCAGGAGTATTTTATCAGCTACCTGCCTATACCATCTTAGGATACAAAAATAACGCTGGTCAATTTACGAATACAAACATACCTTATATCCGTAATCAGCAAGCAGTAGTAGGACTTGAGTATGTAAGTGAGAAAAACATTCGCGTGACCATAGAAGGATATTATAAAATTTACGAGAATTATCCTTTTAATCTAATTGACTCTATCAGCATTGCTAATCTGGGTGGCGACTTTGGTGTTGTAGGAAATGTTCCTGTGGATGCTAACTCGAAGGGACGTGCTTATGGCGTTGAATTATTAGTGCAGCAGAAGTTATATAAGAACTTTTACGCTTTGCTTGCCTATACCTTTGGGAAGAGTGAATTCACGAATGGAGATGATAAGTATGTTGCTTCAGGCTCCGATTATCGTCATACATTAAGTTTAACAGCAGGCAAGATTTTTAATAAAAATTGGGAAGCAGGTTTAAAATTCAGAATGAGTTCGGGAGCGCCTTATACTCCTAATGATTATGCTGCAAGTGCGTTAATCAGCAACTGGAATGTAACGGGACAGGCTATCCGTGATTATTCATTATTGAATACAGGAAGAACAAACACGTTTACGCAATTGGATATTCGCGTCGATAAAAAATACTTCTTTAAAAAATCAGCTTTGAATTTTTATCTGGATATTCAGAATTTCTTAAATCAGAAAACCTACTTCAATCCGTACTTAACTGCAGTGCTTGACGCAAACGGATCCCCTGAAATAGATCCAGACAAGCCAGACTCGTATAAATTGGAGGAATTGGAAAATGCCTCTGGCAATGTAGTACCAACGTTAGGGGTGATATTTGAGTTTTAGTATCTGAAGATTTTACTTTTTGGTACTTAGCCTAAAGCCAGACCAAGAAGCCAACAGATTGCTTTCTAATATTTGTAATGAATGAAGCTCTTCTGGCAGTCCTCTTTCAGAATTATATAGTGATGCTGTACTCCCTACTCCTTTACTGTCTTCCCAATAAAAAACAATATATGAAGAATTTATATGTAACTCATCAAATTCTTTAGTAGAACTTTTTAGCACTGTATTGATTAAGCATGCATATTTTATTCCTCCAGGAATAGCAATTTCTTTTCTCTCAATAGAAATGATGGAATCTCTACTTGAATAAATTGTTGAATTAATAAATACTCCTTTTGAATAAGTATTAAAATCTTCTTGTGAGCGACATTGACTTAATGAATCATACAGAACACCTCCAACTAAAGAATAGGTAGCTGAAATTAATTTATTCCTAAAACCAAAGGCGGTTTTTTCTGGAGACCTCAGTATAATTTCCCAACCGGGTAATGGGGTAAAGAAATAATCTAATTTTTTGCTAGCATACCAACGTACTGTATCTTGATATAAATTATCGACAAAATCGTTGTTACCAGGATAAGGAATACTACAATAATGCTCTTTTATTTTATCAGTAAACTTATTAATACGTTCAAGAGCTTCGTTTTCTTCCAACACTTTAATATTACTGGATAATAATTCATCAGACTTATCGGTTGGATTAATTTCAATATAATAATTCTGACCTGGTGAAATAATTATTCTAACTTCTTCACGATTTCCATAGATGCTTGTCCAAAACCATGTTTCACCTTTTGCTAATGTATTAATCCGATAAATAGAATTGACTTCTGCTTTTACCGAAATAGCTTGGTCGGTATTCATCATTACGCCAACCCAGTTCTTTTTTAGTTTATCTGGCTTATCACGTAAAAAATAAACATGCGCAAATTTTGAAGTGTCCATATTTGCAGGCCCAGAAAACATAGCCTCATTTTGTGAAAATACATTCAATTGAATGAACAAAAGAAAAGAAATTAGACAAAGCTTATTCATAACTATTTTTTGTTTTTGGTAGGAATAAAAAAACATATTAAGGTATCTAGAAGAACAATAATAATATCAACATGCATTATAAACACGAAATGTATGAATATAAATACAGAAAATGAGAATACTTTTTAAAAAACCACCATTTTTTAATTTATAATTTTCAATTAATTATAAATTCTTACCCAAGCCAATAAATAGCAAAGAATAACTTAACGAACAAGAATTTTTTTGCTAATTTCAAGTCCATCCTCCTTATGAAGACGAACTAAATATATTCCAGTTGGAATATCATATGTCTGCATTGATAACAAATTCTTACCTTGATTTAACAAACCTTCAAAAACAGTTTCGATTAATTGTCCATTTAAATCATGTAAGGCAATTTGAACTTTTTGCGATTTATTATTGATGATTTCTAACAGCGGATTTTCTGATTGAATGACATTCATACTAAACCCATCAGCATTATTATTTTCAATACTAGTTGCAACAATGACGACTGTATCATTTTTATTCGATAAAGCCGCGCTACAACTATTGGGTCCGCCATATACAGATAATGCGGTTATGTATTGTCCGGCTGCACTGTAATTAACAACAGGATTCTGCTGACTGGATGTTAGAGGAGAACCACCATTAAAAAACCAACTCCATCCACTAGGATTAGATGCACAAGAACCATAATACTGAACCTGATTGCCATTTATTATATGAGTAATAACTACAGGACAGATTTGCGCTTGGCTTAATGATGTTGTTAGGATTAAACCAACAATAAAAAATAGTTTTTTCATGGGTATGATTTTATGTAGAGATTCAACAATAGTTTTCTGTGCAATTTAAATCTAATTTTTATTTCAGCCTTCTTTTTATTTTTTGAGGGTCTAGTCTCGTATCAAAAACTGAAATAATTATTAGCGTTTTCTCAATTGCTTTGTAAAACAGAAAATAGTCTTTTACTAAATGAGCTCTAATATCTTTTGCATTTGTCTTCTTTCCCAAACCAGGATATTTCGATAAAAGCTCAACACGATTTATAATAACTTCACTGAGTTTAAGAGAATATAAGTTTGATTTATTTCGACCCGTCCAATACTTCAAAATTTGCGATAAATCAGTTAATGCTTTTTCTGTCCAAATTACTTTGAAAGCCATTTCGCTAATTCCTTTTTGACTTTACTATGCTCAACGACTTTCCCTTCAGCTACATCCTTCAGACCTTTTCGAATGCTAGCCTTTTCCAAACGTGTCAATTGCATAACATCTTCAGCTTCTTCTGCAAGTGTGAGCATTTTGAAAACACTTTCTAAAAGCGACTTGTCTTTAGTTTCTCTCAATTTCGAAATAATTCGCTTTTGCATTGCTAAGGTGGTCATGATACTTAAATATAATCTTCAAACGAAAATAATAAAAATGACCGCCAAATCAAAACGAAAAATAGATTATACTTAAAAAACAACCGATATTTTGGACAAAGCAATCTAGGTGGTTCATCTGAAATAGATTCAGACAAACCACTTAAAAAATTCCATATCACTACATCTTATTAATGTAATTCCCAATCATATCACTGAACTGATAACCATCAACAATACGATCTTTTGATAATTTATCGTACGATACCAATCCCCAAAGAATAAATTCTTTGATGAAATAAATATCTTCTTTCACTAACTCTGGCTGGTATTTTTGAATTAGCTCATCAAGTGGTTTAATCAAATCAAGTTGTTTCTTGTACTCAACATCGCTTGTGTCATCTAACAATTCAAAGCCTGATTCATTAAAAAACCATTCTATAATTTTTGCATACGGACTTTTATCTGGATTCTTTTCTAACTTCTCAATCTTCGGAAAATATGCAGGGAAATAACTTTTGATTGCATCATTGATTAAATGTTGGGCAACAATAGCAGCACCTTCTTGTTCTCCTTCATATACCAACTCTAC
>CANFIN010000093.1 GCA_947447155.1 Bacteroidota bacterium
CTTCCAAAGGATGGCCCTCATATGCTTGCGAAGGCAGGAGAAGAAAATGCAGGATTAGTAGCTATCGGTGATGGATTAGCTTGTGCATTTAAAATTGAATCGCATAATCACCCTTCGGCAATCGAACCTTATCAGGGAGCAGCAACAGGTGTTGGCGGAATTAACCGTGATATTTTCACAATGGGTGCTCGTCCGATTGCACAATTAAACTCTTTGCGATTTGGAAATCCGAATTTAGCTCGTACTAAATGGTTAATGAAAGGTGTTGTTAAGGGAATCGGTAATTATGGGAATGCTTTTGGAATTCCTACCGTAGGTGGTGAAGTATTTTTTGATGATTCTTACAATGTAAATATTTTGGTGAATGCAATGTCGGTTGGTTTAGTGAAAGAAGGGGAAACAGTTTCGGCTATCTCTTACGGCGCTGGCAATCCTGTTTATATCGTTGGATCATCAACTGGTAAAGATGGTATACACGGGGCTACTTTTGCTTCTGGCGACTTACACGAAGATTCGCATGAAGATTTACCTTCTGTTCAGGTGGGAGATCCATTTATGGAAAAATTATTATTAGAGGCTTCATTAGAAATTATCAAAACAGGTGCTGTAGTTGGGATGCAAGATATGGGTGCAGCTGGAATTATTTGTTCTACTTCGGAAATGTCGGCGAAAGGAAAACACGGAATGGTAATTCATTTAGATAAATGTCCTACTCGCCAAAGCAACATGAAAGGATGGGAAATTCTATTAAGTGAGAGTCAAGAGCGTATGTTAGTGGTAGTTGAAAAAGGAAGAGAAGAAGAAGTAGAAACAATATTTAAGAAGTGGGATTTAAACTGTACACAAATTGGAGAAGTAACTGAAGGCGACCGTTTGAAATTTATGATGCAAGGCGAATTACTTGCGGATGTGCCTGCGGAAGCGTTAGTGCTTGGAGGCGGCGCTCCTATTTATGAGCGTGAATACAAAGAGCCTGCTTACCTAGCAAAAAATAATGCATTCACGATTGATTCAATCAATGAGCCATCAGATATTCAACCTATCATCGATCATTTAGTAAGTCATCCGAACATTGCATCGAAGCGTTGGGTTACTACGCAATATGATTCAATGGTTGGAACAATTAACATGACGACAAATGCTCCATCGGATGCTGCGATAGTTGATGTGCGTGATACGAATAAAGCGTTAGCATTAACGGTAGATTGCAATTCGAGATATGTGTATGCGCATGCGGAAGAAGGATGTAAAATTGCGGTTGCTGAAGCAGCAAGAAATATTGTTTGTGCAGGCGGACATCCATCAGCAGTGACCAACTGTTTGAACTTTGGTAATCCTTATAATCCTGAAGTATATTGGCAATTTGTGCATGCAATCAAAGGGATGAGTGCAGCGTGCCGCAGATTTGAAACACCAGTAACAGGAGGAAATGTAAGTTTCTATAATCAATCGAAATCAGAGCAAGGTGAAGTACCGGTATTCCCTACTCCAACAATTGGGATGGTTGGAATTATTCCTGATAAGCGCAAGCGCATGAGTTTAGATTTTAAGAATGCAGGCGATTCAATTTTCTTGATTGGTACATCTCGTAATGACATTAACTCATCAGAATATTTATATTCATATTGCAATGTAAAAAACTCACAAGCACCCTACATCGATTTAGATGAAGAGTTAGATGTGCAGAATGTGGTTAAATCGTTGATTGAAGAAAACCTAATTGAAAGTGCGCATGATGTTTCTGATGGTGGATTGTTTATCACCTTACTTGAATCGGCTATGCCTCGTGGATTAGGATTTAAGATTGAATGCGATGAAGATATTCGTAAAGATGCGTTCTTATTTGGCGAATCACAGAGCAGAATTGTAGTAAGTGTTAACGAAGAAAAGTTAGATGTATTCACTGCTTTACTTGCTGAAACGAATGTCGACTTTATCAACTTAGGTGAAGTAACAGCTGGAGAAATTCATATTGATGAAACAAACTTTGGTTCATCAGCAGAATATGCTACAAAATACAATAATGCGATTGGCGATTTAATGAATGATAGTCATTAATCTTTGAAAATCTTCTTGTAAATAGTTTCGTCGAGGTAGATACGGCAAGTGTCGTTGATTAATTTACAATTGATTTTGAAATTCTTTTTAGTGCCATAAATTATTTTCTGATAGGTTATAGACCATTCGGAAGAATTGATTTGCTTCGAACCAACCATTGATAGATCATAACCGAAATCTTCGTCGCTGATTCTCTTTTCTAAGGCAACTTTATTGTTGCAAAGTGGTCCGTAAAAGAAAGGCATCATTTCGTCGTAGCGTTGATACTTATGCATAATCTGCTGGTAGGATAAAATATCCTCGTTATAAAACAATAGCGGACTACTGAATATTTTTACAGAAGTATTCTGCGCATTTAGTTTGGAGGTAAGCGCAGAAAAAATGAGTACAAAAGCAATAAATAACTTATTTAGCATGCTATAAAGGTAAAACATTTTGAAAAACATGAGAATATGTTTTATCAATTGTAATTAACGGCTAACTTTGGTCGCTTATTCCGCACAAATCATGAATAAGCCTATAGTATGTATTGGAGGTTCGTTGGTTGATGAAACCTTTTATTGTTTGCAACCTCCAATCAAAGGGACTAGTAATCCTGCACAGCTTGAATTAAGTGCTGGTGGTGTAGTAAGAAATATTGCGCACCATCTTGCCTTGCTGCATCACAACGTTCAATTGATAACCATTCTTGGTAATGATAAAGAAGGCGATTGGCTAAATGAACAATGTTCGCAAGCAGGAATTGATATGCAACATACGTTTCGCATTGATGGCGTGACAGGAAGATTTACTGCGGTATTAGGAACAGACGGAGAATTATTTGTGGGTACTGTTGTTAACGATTTAGAGCCCCTATTAAATTCAACATTACTCGAGACAAAAACGGATGTACTTAAAAATGCTGGACTAATTATCACAGATACCAATATGAACCCTGAATGTATTCAGTGGTTAATTCAGTTTTGTTCCGATAATCAGATTCCTTGTATCATCGAACCGGTTTCAATTCCGAAAGCAAAAAAATTAGGTGCCATGGATTTATCAAACTTGTTTTTAATTACACCTAACGAAGTTGAATTATCCTCTATTCAAAGTGTGGCATCAGAGCCCGGATTAAAGGGAATGATTAACGGATTATTAGCAAGAGGCGTTCAACATGTGTGGTTACGCCAAGGAGAAAATGGTTCTACTATCTATGATAAGAGCAGCCATTTTTCTTTACATGCTCCTGCCGTAAATGTTATAGATACGACTGGCGCTGGAGATGCGGCATTAGCAGGCTGGGTGCATGGATTTGTAAATGAAAAATCGACAGAAGATAAAATCAGATACGGACATACTTTAGCGGCGTTAGTACTACAACAAAAAGGAACGATTGTAAAAGGTCTAACAGCAATTAAATTAGAAGAAGAAGTCAATCGTTTATTTCCAAACTAAAATGAACAACTACTTAAATATTCATCCTGAAGTTGCCGCCGCATTAAAAAACAATCAGCCTGTTGTTGCATTAGAGTCGACGATCATTTCTCACGGTATGCCCTATCCGCAAAATGTTATAACAGCTAGAGAAGTTGAAGGAATTATTCGTGAACAAGGAGTTATTCCAGCTACCATAGCAATCTTAGATGGAAAATGTTGTGTTGGATTAAACAACGAACAACTTGAATATCTAGGTCAGGCGAAAGACGTATGGAAGGTAAGTCTACGCGATATGCCTTATGTAATTGCAAAGAAATTAGCGGGCGCTACAACTGTTGCTGCTACGATGCGTATTGCTTCAATGGCAGGAATAAAAGTATTCGTTACCGGCGGCATAGGCGGCGTGCATCGCGAAGCACAACAAACGATGGACATCTCTGCCGATTTAACCGAAATGAGTAATACTAATGTTGCTATTGTATCTGCGGGAGTAAAATCAATTTTAGATATTGGATTAACCTTAGAATATTTAGAAACAATAGGAGTTCCGGTTATTACCTATTCGCAAAAAGAATTCCCAAGTTTTTATTCAAGAGAAAGCGGATATGCGTCTCCGTTATCATCTGATTCGGAAGAAGAAATAGCTGGCATCTTAAAAGCCAAGTGGGATTTACAAATTAACGGATCTGTTTTAATTGCGAATCCTGTTCCGAAAGAAATGGAAATTCCTTTTGCAGAAATTGAAAATAAGATTCAACAAGCGCTAGACGAAGCGAAGTCGGCGGGCATTAGCGGTAAAGAAACTACTCCCTTTTTATTGAAGCGAATTGCGGAGATTACTAGAGGCAATAGTTTGGCAACTAATATTGCTTTAGTAAAAAACAATGCTTTTCTAGGGGCGAAAGTGGCTAATTGCTTGGTGAAAATCCAATAATCATTAAAGTTTTTCTTTACTTGCATTGGTTCAGGTCGTAACTTTGTCACTCTTCAAGCGACTTATCATAGTATGTTTAACAAAAGAGCAATTTGGACAATATCCTTCGTTATAATTATTATATCGAGCTATTCTGCTTTTGCAAATCGCGTTAGAAATAACATCACTGCAAAAAGTAGTGGTTATGATTATAATCAATTTCAAAACAGCATTCAAGACAAGATTGATAGTTTAGAAGGGCGCACCGAAGAGCTAGAAGACGAAAAATCGATTTTGTTAATTGAAATGGGTAATCGTAAGCATAAAATCGAAAAGCTTCGCTCTGATTCTGCTAATCATATTGTTCAACTTAATTTAGAAAATTCAAGAAGTGAATCGCTTTCAGAATCGATGAAATATCTTTTTATAATTATTATCTTTTTTGTGTTATTTGTATTGATTCAATTCGGAATTATATTTTACGCAATAAAACGAATCACCTCTAATAATCAACAGCAAAGTTATCTATCAGACAATTTTGTTGGACATTCTCATTCAAATCCACAACTTGAAAGTTTGGAGATGCTTAAAAACAAAGGTTTTATTTCAGAAGATGAATATTTTCGTCAGCGACAGTCACTAATGTCCCGACAAGCCTGATTTTAACATATAAATCTCATTAATTTAAAGAATTCTTGTTTCCTTTGATACATGAAAAGAATTCTCATCATCATAGTCATTTTTATTACGGGGCTTCAAGTACAGGCACAAAACCCAATTCATAAAATACAACTAACTGTTGTAGATAGCTTATCAAATACTGCCATACCATTTTTTACTGCGTATCAACCGCACGAAAATATTGGAAGCAATGCTGATGTCAATGGTAAAATCAACTTAATTTTTTCAATAACATCAGATTATAAAATTATTTTATCTGCCGTTGGATATATTAAGAAAACAATACAACTTTCCGAAGCGGAGTTGCAAGAATCGATGACAATAAAATTATCCCCTCTTATATTTGACGAAGTAATTATTACTAGTACCCGAACCAATGCGCGAATAGAAGACTTACCAGTTAAAGTAGAAGTACTCGGAAAAGAAGAAATGGATGAAGAAAGTAGCATTGTGCCTGGTGGAATTGGAAGCATACTAGGAGACCTTTCGGTTATCACTGTACAAAAAACAAATCCTGTAAATGGAAATGATGCAATACGAATTCAAGGTTTAGAAAGTAAATACACTAAAATTATTAAAGACGGACTTCCAATGTATGATGGATTTTCAGGATCATTAGGTGTTTTAAGTATTCCCCCACTCGACTTACAACAAGTAGAAATAATAAAAGGATGCGGATCCACTTTATATGGTGAAAGTGCAATTGGTGGTGTAATTAATTTCATTTCAAAAACACCAACCGATTCTCTTAAAGGAACAATTGTGGGTAATCATACTACACTAAACGAGAATAACCTTAACTTTTTTGCAGGACAGAAAAAAAATAAATTTGGTTATACCTTATTCTTGGGAGGCAATGTAAAAGAAGCAAATGATATTAATAAAGATGGGTATATGGAAGTGCCTAAAGACAGGAACTATATTGTACATCCGCGACTATTTTACGAAAACAATAATTTAAAAGTTAATTTAGGTTATAATTTAAATTATGATAATCGTGAATCTGGATTGATAAATGCACTTACAAATGGAATAACAGCTATCAACAACTATCATGTAATAGAAAAATATGTTAGAAACACAGGAGATCTTACTATCGATTATAAATTAAACGAAGCGTCTTCTTTGCATTATAGAAGCGCAGTTTCATTTTACAAACGTGATTATTCCAATCCAGATATAATTTTCAATGGTAAAGAAACAAATTCATATCAAGAAATAAATATAGTCTCTATAAAAGGAAAACATACAGCTGTTGCAGGAATAAATCTTATTACAAGCAACTTCTCTCATGCTCCTAACGATAGTATGCCTTTTGGTGATTTTAACAGAAATACAATTGGAGTATTTTTACAAGACGACTATAAACTATCTGAAAAAGTTATACTTGATTTGGGCTATCGATTTGATTATGCAAATAAGAACTCCGTATATCTTCCCTCTGCAGGATTTTTTATTAAACCCAACAATGATTTATCTATTCGAATTCGTTATGCAAGTGGATATAGAAAGCCAGCAGTATTAAATGAGTTAGAAGTAACTGAATTCAGATCATATCAAGCGTCAGCCAATGAATTGCAAATAGAAAAATCAAATGGTTACAATACAGATATTAATTACTCGGTATTAATTGGGAACAAGATTCATCTAGATCTTAATCAAGCATTTTATTATACAGATATTTCTAACCCTGCGATTGTACATAAAAATTATTTTGGAGATGTTTTTATTACTAATGAAACCGGAAAGGTGAAAAGTATTGGTACAGATACGTATATCCGACTAAGTCTTGAAGACTGGGAATTATATTTAGGCTATAATCATACGATGGCATATCAGGAAATCAACAAGAAAAATTATCAGTTACCGTTTAACCCGAATGATAAATTTGCAATTACGCTCGCATATGAAATAGAGGATAAATGGCGCATGGGAATTGAAGCTGCTTATAACGCAAATCAAGTAAATGAAAACTACGAAAACGTTCCAGATTACTGGTTTACTGCAGTAATGATAGAACGAAAACTAAACAGATTAAGCATCGTGTTAAATTGTGAAAACATTCTTGATTTCAAACAATCGAAATACGAGCCATTGGTAAAATTCGAAAATGGGCTTCCTGTTTATACTGAATTATGGGGACCAACTGAAGGAAGAGTGATAAATTTATCGATGAAATATAAATTTTAGTTTTTTATTTTTTCAATTATCGCTAATACTTCGTTTTTATCCGCAATAAAATCGGGACTATTCATAATTACGGCACTGTGTATTTGCGTAATGTGTGAGTGAAGTAACAAATCCGACACATTTGCACTGCGCACTCCACCACCGGCTATAAAATTTAATTGACCTCCAAATCGATTTATCATTGATTCAATAATCATCTTTCCTTGTAAAGCACTTGCTGTTCCTGCTGTTGTTAACACATTAGTTACACCACAATTAATTAACGTTTGTATTCCAGCTTCGTAATCTAATACTTCATCAATTGCACGATGAAAAGTTGTTGACTTCCTATTAGCCGCTTTTACAAGCTTTTCTAACTGCGAGGCATTAACGCTTTTATCAGCATTTAGACAACCGAATACAAATCCATCTGCCCCCATACTATCAAATGCTTTAATCTCATCAACCATCTGATTAATTAACTCATCATCACAAAAAAAATCACCTGCCCTAGGGCGAATCATGACCATGATAGGACCTTCAAATATTTTTCGTGCTGAAATAAAATTATCAATTGACGGAGTAACACCTCCCACAGCATAATTATCGCATAGCTCAATACGCGATACTTTGCATGCTTGTGCAATAGCTACTGAATCGCGATGAAAGACGGCTAATTCAAAAATCATATTACTCTTTTAATAAACAATCTGCTTCTTTAATGACATCAACACCATCAGGAAGTTTATAAGTATACGTAAATCCTTTTCGTAATGCAAAAGCTCCGATCTCACCTTTTTTATTGACAGCTAAAAAACCA
>CANFIN010000094.1 GCA_947447155.1 Bacteroidota bacterium
GAGGCGCTCTCTGAAATGTCTGGTTTTAGTAATCGCCAAAGTATGTATAACGCCTTTAAAAAATATGAAGGCTGCACTCCCTCGGATTATATTAATAATTTATAACTAATTGATTAGTAATGTAAAAATCTCATTTTTACAATGTAAAATATTTATTGGCAAGTCCAATTTGGTGATCATTAGAAAGGAATTGAAATTGCATTCATGGTAGAATAATATCTACAATTCCTCCTTTTCAACCTAATGTAAAGTCTAATGAATCCATCTTTTATTCAATTCAAAAAATTTATTGCCCCTTATGGATTAACTAATTCGGATTTTAACTCGATTATGGAATTTTGTGAAATAGTAAATTTTAAGAAAGGGGATATTATCATGAAAGATGGAGAAATTCAACATAGTGTGTACTTTTTATCAAAAGGGTTGATTAGATATTTTATACTTTCAAACAGTGGAGAAATTAAAACCTATGGATTTAGAATTGAAAACATGTTAATTACAGGATACGGGCAACATAATTACATAAATAATTTTCGCGCCGAAGTAAATATTGAATGTTTGGAGCAATCAGAGATGGTTAGAATTCCATTTAGTGCAATAAAAATTTTAGAAGAAAAAAGCATTATTGCAAATAAGGTTGGAAGGCGACTTGCAGAGTCGCATATCATAGAATTGGTAAAATTTATTAAGGAGCTAGACACTAAATCAATTTTAGAGCGTTATGATGATTTAGATAATCAATATCCTAATATCCATCAAAGAGTTCCTCAGCACATCATTGCGTCCTATTTACGAACAAGTGCAGAACATTTATCTAGGCTCAAAAAAGCAAGAATTCATTCTTGATATATATCAATATTTTAGAATAATGTCTAAGTATTGATATATATCAACGTAGAATATTTTTTGCTTTATTTTCTTTGTGCTTTAATTACCACAAAGAAAACAAATGCTCCAACGTAAAATATTTTCTACTCAGTTTTTTCTTCTCTTTCTTATTTCCATTCTATGTGGTAGTATAGCTTCTGCACAACTTTCGGCTCCTTATGCCATCAACATAGCCGGCAATCAGATTACCAAAGGCAATTACAGTATTGAGTGGAGTGTGGGTGAATCTGCCGCCACCAATATTATGGACAATAGTGATCTGTATCTCTTTACTAATGGCCTTTTGCAATACAGTGTTCAAAATCAGACTGAAAATAATCTGGCTCCTTCTTTTTTAACCAATGAAGTAAGGGTATATCCTAATCCAGTAAGGAATGAATTATATATCAATATTCTTCATGCCAGCAAGGGTAATGATCAGTTAGAGTTATTGGATGAAAAGGGAGTAAAAGTAAAAGAGAAAATAGTAGTGTATAATGGCATGGGTGCATTAGAAGTCTGGAATCTAAGCGGCCTCATGGCAGGACAATATTTTTTAAACATCCGCCACACGCATCCAGTAACTGGCAGACTTATAAAGAAAGGCGCCTATAAAATTTTAAAAATAAATTAAGCGGATGAATGGGTGAATGGTGAATGGTTAAAAGGTGAATGGTGAATGGTGAAAAGGTGAATGGTCAATGGTTAATGGAGTTTAACCTAAACATCTAAACCCGAATTTAAAAGCACCAATAAAATTAAAGCTCATCTAAACTCGAATTAAAAAGAACAAACAATAATAATAAACTAGACTAAACCTCTAAACCCGAATTAAAAAGCACCAACAATAATCATACTCGTCTAAACCCGAATTTAAAATAACCAATAAAATTAAAGCTCTTCTAAACCCAAATTTAAAAGAACAAATAAAATTAAAGCTCAACTAAACTCGAAATTAAAATACCAACAATAATAAAACTCCTCTAAACCATGCATCTAAAATCGCTACTAAAAACCAACGCTCTTGTAATCATAACGCTCCTATTGAGCTTCTCTGCATTAGCTCAAGCGCCTAATTTATTGAACTACCAAGGGGTAGCAAGAAATGCAGTAGGGAATCCATTGCCTAATCAAACGATGAAACTTCGTTTGTCGATTCATGATTTATTGCCTTCGGGAGCAGTAGTGTATTCAGAAATTAGACAGATTACTACTAACCTTGGTGGACTGTTTTCTGTGCAGATTGGAAGTGCAGGTGCTACTAGTAGTACTGGAACATTGGGTGGCGTAAACTGGATAGTAGGAAATAAATTTTTGCAAGTAGAATTAGATCCAGCATCTAATAATAATTATATCGACATTGGCACCGTGCAGTTGGTGAGTGTGCCTTATGCTTTTGGAGCTGGCAGTGCAGCCACTGTTAAAACAAATGCTAATTTAACTGGAGTGGTAACGAGTGTAGGAAATGCAACTTCTATCGCGAATGGAGCTATTTCGAGTGATATGATTGGAACGTTGAATAAATCGAAAGTAGGATTAGATTTAGTGAATAATACCAGTGATGCAGCCAAGCCGATTAGTACGGCAACGCAAGCGGCATTGGGAAATAAATTAAATATTGCAGATAGTACGAATGGCTATGTAACACCTACACAACTTGCTGCAAAAACATTTGATACCACAAGTTTGTCTAATCGTATTAATTCAAAAGCTACAATTTCTGACTTAAATGCTTCTTTAAATACTAAATTAAATATTGCAGATAGTACCACTAAATATATTACGCCAACACAGTTGGCTAGCTATAATTTTTCAAGTGGGGGCGGTGGTGTGACAATTGATACTACAAGTTTATCTAACCGAATTAATTTAAAAGCGAATACCACTGATCTTACAACCCTAAATAATGCATTAACCACAGAGGCAACTACAGCGAGAGCTGCAGAGTTGGCTTTGGCTAATAATATTGCATCCAATACTGCTAGCATCACATCCAATACAGCAGCAATTTTAGCAGAAGTCAATAGGGCATCTGCAGCAGAATTAGTTTTAACAAATAATGTAGGATCTAACACAGCAAGTATCACAGCCAATACGAATAATATTGTAACCTTAAATACTAATCTAGCTACGAATACAGCAACAATGAATGCTATTGCAGCTAATTTTGCTACACTTAATGCCGATGTAGTTTCAAATACTTCTATTACCACTTCTAATACAACAGCAATTACCGGAGAGGTAGCAAGAGCTACTGCTGCTGAACTAGCTTTAACTACTAACGTTGCATCAAACACTGCGAGTACATCTGCAAATACAGCAGCGATTTCAGCTGAAGTTTCAAGAGCAACAGCTGCTGAATTATCATTAGGTAACAATATAACAGCACAAACATCAACCATAAATTTAAAGGCTAATGCTAGTGATGTATCTAATGCTTTAGCTTTAAAAGCAAATGCAGCAGATTTAACATCAGGGTTAGCATTAAAATTAGATGCTAGTCAAAAAGGGATAGCAAACGGTATCGCAAGTTTAAATTCATTTGGCATTATTCCATCAAGCCAATTACCTCCAGTTACTTTATCATCCACAAATGTGGTTGCGAGTGATGCAGATATGATTGCTTTATCAAGTGCAACTGTGGGAAGTATTGCCATTAGAACGGATGTAAACAAAAACTATGTATTGAATGCTTTACCCTCAAGCACTTTAGCTAACTGGGTAGAATTACTAACACCAGCTGCTCCAGTGCAAGCAGTAAATGGGTATACTGGTTCAGTTAATTTATTAAAATCGGATATTGGTTTAGGCGATGTAGACAATACAAGTGATGCCAATAAACCTGTATCTACTGCTACCCAATCTGCTTTAGATTTAAAAGCAAACACCGCTGATCTTACAAGTGCATTAGCACAAAAAATAAATACATCAGATGCAAATGCGGCATTGGCTTTGAAATTAAATACCACTGATGCAAATGCTTTATTAGCACAAAAAATGAATACAACAGATGCAAATACTGCATTGAGTTTAAAGTTAGATGCCAATAAGGTGGGGACCTCAAATGGTGTAGCCAGTTTAAATGCTTTAGGAAAAGTCCCTTCTGATCAAATTCCCGCCATTTCTTTTTCTAGTGTAAAAGTATTAGGAAGCCAAGCAGAAATGTTGGCATTAAGTAGTGCTGTAATAGGAAGTGTTGTTGTAAGAACGGATGTAAGTAAAAATTATGTATTAGCTCAATCAAATCCGGCAGTGCTTTCAAATTGGGTAGAACTATTAACACCTGCTGCTCCGGTACAATCCGTAAATGGGTATAGTGGAAATGTGTCCATTACAAAATCCGATATTAGCTTAGGAAATGTAGATAATACTACTGACCTAAGTAAACCAGTTTCAACTGCAACGCAAGCAGCATTAGATTTAAAAGCAAATTTAGCTTCACCTACCTTTACAGGAATAGTAACAAGTAATGCCATAAATGCGGGTGCAATTTCTGCAACAAGTGTTCTAGCACCAACCTATGCTTCGACACCAAAAACATTAACTTATACCGGTTCAACCATTAATTGGAATCCAGCGCAAGGTTTAAATGCTGCCATTACTTTAACACAAAATAGTACATTGAGTTTCACATCAGCTCCACCAGTTGGATCAAATGGAACCATTGTTTTAACGCAAGATGGAACAGGAAACAGAACTATTACCTTACCCACCATTACAGGGGTTACCAATAGAGTATTAGGATCCACTTCTACTTCCACTATTGCGTTATCTACAGCTGCAAATGCTAAAGATATTTTAGACTTTTATTACGAAGGGGGTTACTGTTATTGGAAAATTGGACAAGGATACGGAACAGCAAGTTCGGGAGGTTCTGGTTCTTCAAATTTATCATCAGGAGTTACTGGAACTTTATCTGTAGGAAATGGAGGTACAGGCGTAACAACCTTATCTGGATTAGTTAAGGGTAACGGATCTAGTGCAATGAGTGCTGCTGCAGCAGGAGTAGATTATGTGACACCAGGTGCAACATTTTATATTGGAACAACTCCTATAACTAATAATAGAAGTTCGCAAACTCAAACATTACAAGGCGTATCAATTACTGGCAATGCGGCAACTGCTACAACGGCTACAACGGCAAGCTCTGCTGGTTATGCTACTACGGCTGGTACTGCTAATTCTGCTACATCTGCTACGAATGCGTTGAATTTAACAGGTTCTTTTTTGGGAGATGTTACAGGCTCTCAAACGGCAACCGTTATTGGAGCTAATAGAGTTACCAATACGATGTTGGCAGGTGGAATTACGGTTGCCAAAGGTGGTACAGGTGCTAATACTTTAACCGGCTTAGTTAAAGGAAATGGAACAAATGCAATGACAGCTGCAGTTGCAGGAACGGATTATCAAGCACCCATTACATTAACTACAACAGGAACAGGTGCTGCAACATTATCTGGGACAACTTTGAATATACCAAGCATTACTGGAGGTGTGAGTTCCTTAACTTATACAACAGGAACATCTTATGCAAGTGGTGGGACAATAAGTGGAACTTCATTAACCCTTGCTGCTGCAGATGGTACTAACCCTGGATTAATTTCAACAGGTGCACAAACTATTGCAGGTGCAAAAACATTTACAGGGGCAGTTACTACGCCAATATATGCGTCAACTCCACAAACATTAACAGATGCATCTACAATTTCTTGGAATCCTTCTTTAGGTTTAAATGCTAGTGTAACATTAGGCGGCGATAGAACGTTAAGTTTTTCTAGTACTCCCGCAGCAGGTTCTTATGGAACTTTGGTGATTACACAAGATGCAACAGGTGGAAGAAATATTACTTTGCCATCTACTGCTAATAAAATTTTAGGATCAACTTCTACAACTACAATTGCTTTATCTACAGCTGGAGGTGCAAAAGATATTTTGAATTTTTATTATGATGGAACAAATTGCTTCTGGAGTGTTGGTCAAGGATATGGCTTGACCATAACAAATTCTTCAACAAATCTAGCCACCGGAGTAACAGGTACTTTGCCAGTTGCCAATGGTGGTACAGGTGCTACTACTTTAACTGGGTTAGTAAAAGGGAATGGCACTAGTACGATGACAGCTGCAGTTGCAGGAACAGATTATCAATTACCCATCACCTTAACTACAACAGGAACTGGTGCTGCAACATTATCTGGAACTACTTTAAATATACCTACAGTTGTTTCTACAGTTGATGCGAGTAGTATTACAGGAACAGTAGCTGTAGCCAATGGTGGGACAGGTTTGACAACTACACCAGCAAATGGCCAAATAGACATTGGAAACGGAACAGGATTTACAAGATCTACTTTAACAGCCGGAACAGGTATATCCATTACAAATGCAACAGGTACAATTACAATTGCAAGTAGTGGTAGTAGTGGCGTACCATATACTGGAGCAACCAGTGCTGTAAACTTAGGAGCTTATGATTTAACAGTAAATGGACTTACAGTGGGAATTGGAACGTTGGGCACAGGAACTGCCAATACTAATACTGCTTTAGGTTATTATGTCATGAAAGGGCAGAATGATTTAACAATTGGTAGTTCTAGTAGAAATACTGCATTGGGTTCTGAAGCAGCTCGATATTTGACTGGCGGAGTATATGACAATACTGCTGTTGGTTTTAGTGCAATGAGGGGGAGATTTGTAAGTGGTTATAATCAAATGTGGGCCTATCAAAACACAGGGTTAGGGTCTTATGCTCTTTCAGATTGTGATGGTGGATCTTATAATGTTGGCGTTGGTTATAAGGCATTACAATTAACTCAAAATCACAATAATGTGGGAATAGGGTGGAATTCAGGTTTATCTAATACAACTGGGTATAAAAATGTATTTATTGGAAGTAATTCAGGTGGATCAAATACCTCTGGATATTTAAATGTAATTATTGGCGCAGATGCAAATGTTGGTAATGGTAATTTGACTAATGCGATTGCAATTGGAAGTGGAGCAAACGTTTCATCTTCAAATACGATTAAATTAGGCAACACATCTATAACTAGTGTTACCACCTCAGGTGCTTTAACAACGGGCGCAGTAACTTATCCAATTGCACATGGTACAGCAAATCAAATTTTAACCACAACGGGTAGTGGAACATTAACTTGGACAACTCCGTCAACTACAGCAACTTCCTATTCAGGAACCTTGCCGGTTGCAAATGGTGGAACAGGTGTAACTTCATCTACCGGAACAGGAAATGTTGTATTATCTGCATCCCCTACACTAACAGGAACTCCTATTGCTCCCACGGCAACAGCTGGTGACAATAGTACGCAAATTGCAACGACTGCATTTGTTACTGCGGCAGTTGCTTCATCATCCGGAGGTTCTGGAAATATCACCTATACAACGGGCCTAAATAATGACTTAGGTGGTTATGTAATTTATGTTACACCTAATGGTAAACATGGGCTAGTTGTGGAAACGTACGAATTTCCTTCAACACTATATCTTGCAAATGATTATTTAAAAGATCCAACCTATCATAGTGTTGCAGGTAAAAATTTCATGGACTGGAGGGTGCCAACACAATATGAATTAGATTTAATGTTCACGAAAAAAGTTGTTTTAGGTTTGTCTAATAGTGATGTCTATTGGTCTTCAACTAATATTCCAGCGTCACCTGGTGACCTCGGGTCTTATTATTGTAGATATTCGGGGGGCGGTTTTCCTGATCCCTTTGAATCAGAGCACTTTATAAGAGCAGTGAGATCATTTTAATTTGAAGATAACTCAAAGTAAAATCATTCAAAATTTATTAATGAAAAACATATTTTTGGTTATTATATTATTGGTTGCAATTCGTTCAAATGCGCAACAAATTATGTTTCAACGACATAATAATTTGCTAGCACCCACTGGTCCTGTAATAGCCGCGACAAATGGCCTAGCCTATTTAACAAATACAACGGCAATGTCCGGTGGAAATGTTACTTCAGATAAAGGGTCTGCAGTAACGGCAAAAGGAGTTGTTTGGAGTACAAGCAGCGGTCCTACGGTTTCACTTTCAACCAAAACAAA
>CANFIN010000095.1 GCA_947447155.1 Bacteroidota bacterium
CAAAGCGCGGACTAGAAGAACTTACTGCGGATATCCCTAACGTTAGTGAAGAGGCAACTCGTGAGCTAGATGAGCATGGATTGATTCGTGTAGGTGCTGAAGTTATTGAAGGCGATATCTTAATTGGTAAAATCACTCCGAAAGGTGAAACAGATCCTTCTCCAGAAGAGAAATTATTACGCGCAATCTTTGGTGACAAAGCTGGTGATGTAAAAGATGCTTCGTTGAAAGTTCCACCATCAGTAAAAGGTGTGGTTATTGATAAAAAATTATTCTCTCGTGCAGTAAAAGATAAGCGTGCTAGAGATGAAGAAAAGAACATTATTGCTCGATTCGATTCTGAACAAGATAAAGATTTAGCAGATGTTAAAGTAAAATTAATCGATAAGTTATTTGAACTTGTAAGCGGAAAAACTTCTCAAGGTGTTGTAAATGCATTCAAGGAAGTAATTATTCCTAAAGGTTCTAAGTTCACGCAAAAAATGTTGATTGATATTGATTATATGAATATCAATCCTACTAAGTGGACAACTGACAAGGAAAAAAATGATATGATTACTCGTTTGCTTACGAATTATATCGTAAAAGTAAACGAAGTATTAGCTGCAATTAAGCGTAAGAAATTCCAAATTCAAATTGGTGATGAATTACCAACGGGAATTATGCAATTAGCAAAAGTTTATATTGCTAAGAAGCGTAAGTTAAAAGTAGGTGATAAGATGGCAGGACGACATGGTAACAAGGGTATTGTTGCAAGAATCGTTCGTGATGAAGATATGCCTTACCTTGAAGATGGAACACCAGTAGATATCGTTCTTAATCCACTTGGGGTACCTTCGCGTATGAACCTTGGTCAGATTTACGAAACAGTACTTGCATTAGCTGGTCAGAAATTAGGTGTGAAGTTCGCTACTCCAATCTTTGATGGTGCAACTATCGAAGAAATTGATTCTTGGATTACTAAAGCGGGCTTACCTAAGTTCGGATCTACTTATTTGTTTGATGGTGGTACAGGAGAGCGTTTCCATCAGCCAGCAACAGTAGGTATTATCTACATGTTAAAATTAGGTCACATGGTAGATGACAAGATGCATGCTCGTTCAATCGGACCTTACTCATTAATCACTCAACAGCCTCTTGGTGGTAAAGCACAATTTGGAGGTCAGCGTTTTGGAGAGATGGAGGTTTGGGCTATTGAAGCATTCGGTGCTGCTAATATTCTTCAGGAATTATTGACAGTGAAGTCGGATGATGTGATGGGCCGTGCGAAAGCATACGAATCAATCGTAAAAGGTGAAAACATGGTTCAGCCAGGAATTCCAGAGTCGTTCAATGTATTGTTACACGAATTACGCGGATTGTGTCTGAAAGTATCACTTGATTAATTCTCAAGTCGAATAACTAAAATAAGTATCTCTTAAACTAACGATAACGTCTTACCGAAAAAAAATACATGGCGGTTAAAAAAGAACAAAAGCTAAAAAGTAACTTCTCTAAAATTACAATTAGCCTTGCAAGTCCGGAATACATCCTTGAACAATCAAGTGGTGAAGTATTAAAGCCGGAAACAATCAACTACCGAACTTACAAACCTGAAAGAGACGGTTTGTTCTGCGAGCGCATCTTCGGACCTGTAAAGGACTGGGAATGTCATTGCGGAAAATACAAGCGTATCCGTTACAAAGGAATCGTTTGTGACCGTTGCGGTGTTGAAGTAACAGAAAAGAAAGTGCGTCGTGAGCGTATGGGACATATCAGTCTTACCGTTCCAGTAGCACACATCTGGTATTTCCGTTCATTACCGAATAAAATCGGTTATTTATTGGGATTGCCAACTAAGAAATTAGATTTAATTATTTACTACGAAAGATATGTGGTTATCCAGGCAGGTGCTAAAGCAGCTGATGGGGTAAATTATCTTGATTTCTTAACGGAAGAAGAATACTTGAATCATATGGATTCGCTTCCGAAGGAAAATCATCACTTAGATGATGCTGACCCAAATAAGTTTATCGCTAAGATGGGTGCGGATGCATTGTATGATTTGTTGTCTCGCTTAGATTTAGATCAATTAAGTTTTAATCTTCGTCATCAAGCCGACAATGAAACTTCTCAGCAACGTAAGAATGAAGCTTTAAAGCGCCTTCAGGTTGTTGAAGCATTCCGTCAGGCAAATACGCATATCGAAAATCGTCCTGAATGGATGATTGTAAAAGTAGTTCCTGTAATTCCACCAGAATTACGTCCACTCGTTCCATTGGATGGTGGTCGTTTTGCAACTTCAGATTTGAACGATTTGTATCGTCGTGTGATTATCCGTAACAATCGTTTAAAGCGATTAATCGAGATTAAAGCACCTGAGGTAATCTTACGTAACGAAAAGCGTATGCTTCAGGAGTCTGTTGACTCATTATTTGATAACAGCCGTAAAGTGAATGCGGTTAAGACTGAATCTAACCGTGCATTGAAATCATTATCTGATTCATTGAAAGGTAAACAAGGTCGTTTCCGTCAAAACTTATTAGGTAAGCGTGTTGATTATTCTGCACGTTCAGTAATTGTTGTAGGACCTGAAATGAAATTACACGAGTGCGGTCTTCCGAAAGATATGGCAGCTGAATTATTCAAGCCGTTTATTATCCGAAAGATGATTGAGCGTGGTGTAGTTAAAACAGTAAAGAGTGCAAAGAAAATTGTTGATCGTAAAGATGCAATCGTTTGGGATATCTTAGAAAATGTATTGAAAGGACATCCGGTTATGTTAAACCGTGCCCCGACTCTCCACAGATTAGGTATTCAGGCATTCCAGCCTAAGTTAATCGAGGGTAAAGCGATTCAATTACATCCATTGGTTTGTTCTGCCTTCAACGCCGATTTCGACGGTGACCAGATGGCGGTGCATTTACCATTAGGAAATGCCGCAATATTAGAAGCACAGTTGTTAATGCTTGCTTCTCATAACATCCTTAACCCTGCTAATGGAGCTCCTATTACTGTACCTTCTCAGGACATGGTACTTGGACTTTATTACATGACTAAAGGAAAGAAATCTACGGATGACTTAAAAGTTATTGGTGAAGGAATTACGTTTTACAATTCAGAAGAGGTAATCATTGCTTATAATGAAGGTCGCGCAGAATTACATGCTTGGATTAAAGTAAAAACTCACGTTAACGTGAATGGAACACTTGAATCTAAAATTGTTGAAACTACAGTAGGTCGTGTATTAGTAAATGAAGTGGTTCCTCGTAAAGTTGGTTATATCAACGAACTTCTAACGAAGAAATCACTTCGTGACATTATCGGTCGTATATTAAAAGAGACTGGTGTTGCTGAAGCTGCTAGATTCTTAGATGATATCAAAGATTTAGGATTCCGTATGGCGTTCCGTGGAGGATTATCATTTAACTTAAATGATGTAATCATTCCGGCACAAAAAGAAGAATTGATAGGTAAAGCAAACGCTGAAGTTGATGAAGTAATGGGTAACTATAATATGGGATTCATTACCAACAACGAGCGTTATAACCAAATTATCGATATCTGGACGCGTACAAACTCGCGTATCACAGATACCTTGATGAAACAATTAACGAATGACAAGCAAGGATTCAATGCAGTATATATGATGCTTGATTCCGGAGCTCGTGGATCGAAAGAGCAGATTCGTCAGTTAGGTGGTATGAGGGGATTGATGGCAAAACCATCTAAGTCTGGTTCAACAGGCGGTGAGATCATCGAGAATCCAATCCTTTCTAACTTTAAAGAAGGTCTTTCAATCCTTGAGTACTTTATCTCTACCCATGGTGCTCGTAAAGGTCTTGCCGATACAGCCTTGAAAACAGCTGATGCGGGTTACTTAACTCGTCGTTTGGTAGACGTTGCTCAAGATGTAATTATCAATGAAACTGATTGCGGGACTCTTCGTGGTTTAGCAATGACAGCATTGAAGAATGGAGAAGAGATTGTAGAAAGCTTATATGATCGTATTTTAGGTCGCGTATCTGTTCACAATATTATTCATCCGCAAACTGCAGAGTTATTGGTTACTTCAGGAGAAGAAATCAATGAGGATGTAGCTGCATTAATTGAATCATCTCCAATTGAAATTGTTGAAATTCGTTCAGTATTAACGTGCGAATCGAAACAAGGAGTTTGTTCTAAATGCTACGGAAGAAATCTTGCCTCAGGGCGTATGGTTCAGAAAGGAGAAGCTGTAGGTGTTATCGCTGCACAGTCAATCGGTGAACCAGGAACTCAGTTAACACTTCGTACATTCCACGTCGGTGGGGTTGCAACAAAAGGTGCTACTGATAATAAAATCGAAGCTAAATTCGATGGTATTATAGAGTTCGAAGAAGTAAGAAGTATTAAGCACGGAAAGAAAGATGCAGAGCAAGACTTCGAAGTAGTGATCGGTCGTTCTGGTGAATTAAGAATTGTTGATGGAAACACGAAAGTGGTTTTAGCATCGTTTAACTTACCATACGGTTCTCACTTATTTGTGAAGGAAGGACATAAAGTGAAGAAAGGTGATTTGATTTGTGAGTGGGATCCGTTCAACGCAGTAATCATCTCTGAATTCGGTGGTAAGGTTGGTTTCGAGCATATCGAAGAAGGCGTTACATACAAAGTTGAGTCGGATGAGCAAACTGGATTTCAGGAGAAAATCATCATGGATAGCCGTGATAAAACAAAGATTCCTGTAATTAAAGTAATGAGTGGTAAAGAATCATTGAAAGGATATAACATCCCGGTAGGTGCGCATATCACAGTTGAAGAAGGTGCTCGTATCGAGCCAGGTGAAATCTTAGTAAAAATCCCTCGTCAGTTAGGTCGTACAGGTGATATCACCGGTGGTCTTCCTCGTGTAACCGAACTATTCGAAGCACGTAATCCATCGAACCCAGCAGTTGTTGCAGAGATTGATGGTATCGTAAGCTACGGTGGAATTAAGCGTGGTAATCGTGAAATTATCGTTACATCTCGTGACGGTGAAGCGAAGAAATATCTTGTTCCATTAAGTAAGCATATCCTAGTTCAGGATGGCGACTTTACTCGTGCGGGTACTCCATTATCAGATGGTGCAATTACTCCTAATGATATATTATCTATCAAAGGACCAACTGCGGTACAAGAGTATCTTGTAAATGAAGTTCAGGAAGTTTACCGTCTTCAAGGGGTAAAAATTAATGATAAGCATTTCGAGGTAATCGTTCGTCAGATGATGCGTAAAGTAATTATTGATGATGCTGGTGATACTTCTTTCTTAGAGAAGCAATCTGTAAACAAGATTGATTTCTTCGAAGAGAATGATCAAATCATTGATAAGAAAGTGGTAACTGATCCAGGCGATTCTCCAAATTTAAAAGCTGGTCAGATCTTAACACTTCGTCGTTTACGTGACGAGAACTCTCAATTAAAACGTAAGGATATGCGTTTAGTTGAAGCACGTGATGCAATTCCTGCTACATCATCAACATTGTTGCAAGGTATTACACAGTCTTCATTACATACGAAGAGCTGGATCTCTGCTGCATCGTTCCAGGAAACAACTAAGGTATTAAATGAAGCTGCTATCCGCGGAAGCATTGATTACTTGAAAGGTTTGAAGGAAAATGTAATCGTTGGTCACTTAATTCCTGCTGGTACAGGTTTGCGCGACTACGACAAGTTAATCGTTGGTTCTCAAGAAGAGTACGATTTATTAATGGCTTCAAAGCAAGAAGAGCAAGAAGCTTAATTGCTGAATCATAGAGTACGAAAGTCCTGGCTTAGGCTGGGACTTTCTTTTTATACAAGAATTTAGTTTTGTATATTCGTAAAGAAAAATTTTAGAAATGGAAAACTCAAACGAAAACCAATTAAATATCGAATTATCTGAAGAGGTTGCTGAAGGTATTTATTCGAATCTCGCTATTATAACGCATTCTAATGCAGAGTTTGTTATTGACTTTGTGAAAGTGATGCCAGGTGTGCCGAAGGCGCGTGTAAAGTCTCGTATTGTACTAACGCCTCAACATGCAAAGCGATTGCTAAATGCTTTAGCAGATAATATTCATAAGTATGAAGCGGTTCATGGACCAATTAAGCACACCGAAGGTATGGAGTTACCAATGAACTTTGGTGGACCAACAGCTCAAGCTTAATCAACCGTAAATGTTTTTAAGACGCAGTGTAATGCTGCGTCTTTTATATTTCAATAATATGTCATTCACAAATAACAAACTGCTGAATTTTTTAAAGTTCATTGTGCTTGTTTTTTCATTGGTGGTGATTTATTTTCAGTTCAAAAGTCGTGTTGTTTCTTTTAGCGACTTTGATTTGCTGATTGAGAAATTAGTATCTGTTAAAGCTATTTCCTTTTTAGTAATTACTTTTTTACTGATGCTTTTAAATTGGTCGCTGGAAAGTTATAAATGGAAATACCTGCTCAATAAAGTGGAGGATATTAGTTTTTATAAAGCCGTAAAAGGTGTTTTATCTGGACTTGCCATTGGATTTATTACTCCAAATAGAGTAGGAGAGTTTGCTGGAAAAATAGCTTATCTTAAGAGTGAAAATAGAGCAAATGGCGCCTTAATGTCGTTTGTAGGAAGCTCCGCGCAGTTGTTAGTTACTATTCAAGCTGGACTCATTGCAATTGCTGCATCCAAATATGCAAGTCCGGTTGATATTTTCGTTACTCCGATAGCGTTAGTGACGCTTGTAATTGTAAGTTTGGTTTGGTTTAAATCGAATTTGTTTTTAAAATGGATTAGTCGCTTTGCCTGGCTACAAAAATGGAATAAGCATACCGATCAGCTTGCTAATGTGAATGAAAAGAAAATGACAAATGTGTACCTTATTTCATTGATTCGTTACATGGTGTTTCCTCTTCAATATTTTGTGTTGTTTAAAATGCTTGATACCACTATTAATTTTTCAGAGTGTTTGAGTATGACCGCGACATCTTATTTTTTACTTGCAATTGTACCTACCTATGCAATTGCTGAAATTGGAGTTCGTGGCAGTATGAATCTTTTATCTTTTTCTGAGCTTAATGCGCCTTTTGCGGTATTGTCAGTTACGTTGTTAATCTGGATGATTAACTTAATTATACCAGCACTGTTTGGCGCATTTATGATTGCGAAATTTAAGTTTCAAAAAAATGATTGAAGGAATAATCTGGTCTTGTTTATTGATGACGATGCTTTATTCCTTTTGGATAAGAGGACTTAGTAAAGTGTGGGATGAAAAAGTAGTTTCATTTTTTGTAGATGTTGAGAAAGAGAAATTGCCTTCTGTTTCATTGGTAATTCCATTTAGAAATGAAGAAAAAAATCTTCCAGCTTTATTAAACGATATTCAACAATTTGATTATCCTGTTGGATTACTAGAATGCATTTTTGTGAATGATCATAGTGATGACAATAGTGTTTCAGTTATAGAAAATGCTGTACTAAAATATCCTCACAAAATAATTCAAGCATCTTCCAACGGAAAAAAAGCAGCAATAACCAACGGTATTAGTGAAGCAACACATACTTGGATTGTAACGACCGATGCAGATACAAACTGGGATGCGAAAGCGTTACGAATTTTAATGTCGCACCCGAAATTAAACGAAGTAGAAATGATTTGTGGAGTTGTGGTGTTGAAAGGGAGTTCAAATAATTTACTGGATTTATTGCAAGTGCAAGAGTATGCTATTTTGCAAGCTGCTGGCATCTCTTCTTTATTCCGACATGAACCCTTACTCAACAGCGGTGCTAATCTCGCGTTTCGAAAATTCTCGTTTGACGAAGTGCAGGGTTATCAATCGCATGAAAATATAGCAAGTGGTGATGATGTATTTCTGATGCTTTCTTTCGCACATAAATGGAATGATTCTGTTGTGTCGAATCCTAAATCAAAAATCACAACTGCAACTGTCGACTCTTGGTCGGC
>CANFIN010000096.1 GCA_947447155.1 Bacteroidota bacterium
CATGTAAGAAACATTTCAGATGTTTCGGGTGCAGGCGATACCGTTATAAGTGTAGCCGCACTTTGTTTAGGATTAGGACTAGAAGAAAAATCCATTGCCTCATTAGCTAATTTAGCTGGGGGATTAGTATGTGAGCAAGTCGGCGTTGTACCTATTGATAAAGAACTTCTTAAAAAAGAAGCAATGCAATTAATGTCATGAATGTAATTCCACAAAACTATAAAGGATCATCGAAGCGCGAACGTGTTGAAGATATGTTTGACCGTATCGCTCCAAAGTATGATTTATTAAATAAAGTTTTGTCGATAGGGATTGACAAAGGCTGGAGAAAAAAAATGGTGGCCGAATTAAAACCCCTTCAACCTAAAACCATGTTAGACATTGCTACAGGTACAGCTGATGTAGCAATCGCATGTATGAAACTGGAACCTGAACAAATTACTGGCGTTGATATTTCAGCTTTGATGTTAGCAGAGGGCCAAAAGAAAATTGAGGGACTTGGTTTTGCAAAACAAATTACATTGCAGCAAGCAGATTCTGAGAATCTACCTTTTGCAGATAACACCTTTGATGCTATCACGGTAGCATTTGGAGTTCGAAATTTTCAAAATCTAGATAAAGGGTTAAGCGAGATGCTAAGGGTATTAAAACCGAATGGTAAAGTAGTTATACTTGAATTTTCTCAGCCCGAAAAGTTTCCAATAAAACAGTTCTATACTTTTTACTCAAAGTACATTTTGCCTATTATTGGTCAATTGGTTTCTAAAGAAAGAGCGGCTTATGAATACCTTCCTGAATCGGTTGCTGCATTTCCATACGGACAAGAATTTGTAAAAATTATGAATCGCAATAATTTTGTTAACTCTAAATGCGTTCCACTTACATTCGGAATTGCAAGCATCTATGTAGGAATTAAAAACTAAATGAAAAAAGCTGCATTATTCTTTTTGATTTTTTTGTTCATTACTGCTTCGTTTGAAACGGTCAATGCGCAGCGGATTATTGTAAAAAATCAGGAGAAGTACGATAAGCAATGGATTCATTTTGGATTTTTATTAGGAACCAATAAAACAAATTTTAAAGTTTCTAGAGCAGAAAATTTATTAAATAATGACAGCGTACTTTTTTTATCTGCCGAAGGACAAACAGGGTTTGACTTAGGCATCATATCTAACTTGCGAATAGCTGAAAATTTCGATTTGCGATTTACTCCTTTGCTAGCATTCTCTCAACGTAACATGAACTACAACATGACATTGAAAGTGGCAGGACTAACTACCGTTACAAAGAAAATAGAATCCACTTTTATTCAGTTTCCATTAACGCTTAAATTTAAATCCAATCGTGTAAACAACTACCGCTTTTATGTATTAGGAGGCGCTAAATACATGGTCGATTTAGTATCACAGGCTGCTGTTGAAAGCGATGAGCAATTAGTTAAATTGAAAAAATACGATTACGGTTATGAAATTGGGTTAGGGATGGACCTCTATTTACCTCTCTTTAAATTTGCACCTGAAATTAAAATGTATCAAGGCATTCCAAATATTTTGGCAAACGATAATGCAGTTTATACCACATCTCTTAGCGGACTTAAATCTCGCATTTGGTCTATCTCCTTTACTTTTGAATAAATGATAAATAGAATTGAACTTGTTCTGCTACCCGAAGAGGCAGCCAACGAGGGCCAATACCTGAAAAAAATAGCTCAATCACTAAATTGCAATAGTGATGAGATTAATGAATATCGACTTTTAAAAAAATCGATTGATGCCCGTTCGCGACAAGTAAAATATCGCTTGTTTTTTGATGTAGCTATCGGAGAAAAGCTACCACTTCCTGAAGGTATTGAACGCAACTATAAAAATGTTGTGAATAGTAAACCCGTTCACATAATCGGATTTGGTCCGGCCGGAATGTTTGCGGCCTTGCGCCTAATTGAATTAGGCTACAAGCCTGTTGTTTTTGAGAGAGGAAAAGATGTACGCAGCAGAAGAAGAGATCTGGCTGCGATTAACAAACAAGGTATTGTCGACGAAAACTCGAACTATTGTTTTGGAGAAGGAGGTGCAGGAACTTATTCAGATGGGAAACTTTATACAAGATCAGGGAAGCGTGGAAATATATTACGCGTACTTCATACCTTTTGCGATTTCGGTGCTGATGAATCAATATTAATCGAAGCGCATCCACATATTGGAACCAACAAATTGCCAAATATTGTTACCCGTATGCGTGAGTTTATTGAAAGCTGTGGTGGTGAAGTGCATTTTAATTCACGATTAGAAGAACTTGTTATTGAAGATAAAAAAATCAAAGGATTAAAAATAGCTTCTGTTGATAATAACCATGAATCAACTACGATTAAGTCGGATGCAGTATTACTTGCAACTGGGCATTCAGCACGCGATATTTTTAATATGCTTCATAGACAAAATGTTTTAATTGAAGCAAAAGAATTTGCACTTGGTGTAAGGATTGAACATCCACAATCAATTATCGATAGCTCACAATATCATTGCGATTTAAGAGGAGATTATTTACCTCCTGCCTCCTACTCGCTCACTACACAAGCATTTGACAGAGGCGTTTATAGTTTTTGCATGTGCCCTGGTGGAATCATTGCACCTGCGGCAACAGCACCCAATGAATTAGTGGTGAATGGATGGTCGCCATCAAAACGAAATAACCCGTATGCTAACTCAGGCATGGTAGTGAGTGTTAACCTAGCAGATTATGCACCTTATAAAAAACTCGGACCATTAGCAGGAATCGAATTCCAATCGATAGTAGAAAAGAATTGCTTTAATGCAGGCGGAGGAAATCTTGTTGCTCCTGCTCAACGTGTAGTTGATTTTTGTGAAGGGATAACAAGCACAGGATTAATTGAAACTTCGTATATCCCAGGCGTTAGTAACACACAATTAGGAGAAGTTTTACCTAAAGAAATTACAAAAGTATTACGCGCAGGAATACGCGAATTTGGCAAAAAAATTAAAGGCTATTATTCTAATGAAGGCGTTGTAGTTGGAACAGAATCCAGAACCTCATCACCAGTAAGGATTCCAAGAGATCAGGAAACATTAATGCATGTTGAAATAGCAGGTTTATTCCCGTGTGCAGAAGGCGCTGGATATGCAGGAGGAATTGTTAGTGCTGCAATGGATGGAGAAAAATGTGCGGATGCGATGAACAATTTTATTGGTCAGTAATTACACAAAACTTTTTTAGCTCCTCGAAAAATTGAGGATATGATTTCGAAACCACTTCCGGATTATTTAAATTAATTGCCACTCCTGTAGCCGACAACATCGCCAAACTCATTGCCATTCTATGATCGTTATAAGTATCGAAAACAATATTACTTAAATTAGCTTTATTTACTTTACCAGTTATTTCAATCGCATCGTCATTTATCAAACAATTAACATCACACTTTCGCAACTCAATCGCTATGGAATTGATCCGATCTGTTTCTTTATGTTTCAAGGTAGATAACCCAGTAAGTATAGTTTTAATTCCTAAAGCAGCTCCAATCACAGCAAGTGGCTGGGCTAAATCTGGATTATTAATCAAATCAAAATGAAGTTCATTTTTAACTGGCATTTGATTTTTTTCAAATACAATTACTTCTTCGGATATCCTTGCCGTTACTCCTAAATCTGTTATCCAACTAAGCATTGCTTCATCGCCTTGTAGCTTTTCGACTTTTAAATCTTTCAATAAAAACTGTCCTTTGCCTGCTATTGATAGAAACCCTATCCAAAATATAGCAGCAGACCAATCAGAAGAAACACGATAAGGAATGGGAATATAATTTTGAGGACGAATACTTATTTTATCTTTCTCTAGCGCCACTTCAATACCATACTTGCGCATTAATGAAATAGTCATGTTAATATAAGAATAAGAAACCTGATCAATGGGCAAATGAATGACTAATCCATTTAGCAAAGCAGGACCAATCATCAACAATGCTGAAACAAACTGACTGCTGATATTGGAATCAAATCTTACTTCATTAGATTTCTTTTCTGATTGCTTCAGATGAATTGGAGGAAAACCTTCGTTACCTAGGTAATCGATTGAAGCTCCAAGTTGACGCAAGGCATCCACCAGCGGACCAATTGGTCGTTTATTCAAGGCATCCTCCCCAATTAAAATCACTTCCCGATTAATCAAATAACAATACGCGAGAAAAAAACGAATAGAAGTTCCTCCTAACCCACAATTAACTTCCTTCGAATCTGATTCAATTAATTGTTTTAAAATCTGCGTATCATCAGCGTCGGATAAATTATCAATACTAAAATTTGATTGTGCAATTTTATTAATAATTAAAAGTCGGTTGCTAATACTTTTTGAAGCAGGTAATTGAATTTTTACTACATCCAACAATCGTTCATCAACTAACTGCAACTGTATCATACTAATTCGAGATAAACCAAAGTTGCTTTTTTAATTTCCTCCAATGAAAAGAACTGATTGATTTCGCATTTACCAATTTTAGAAGGCAAGGAAAAACAAATTTTATCAGTGTTCTTTTTGTCCTGCAATAAAAAATCAGAGAGTGCTTTAAAATCAACTTTTGAAAGATTAGCCTTGGTAAATTTTGTTGACAACACATTCACAATTTCTTCTTTAATTGCTTGCGTTAATATTCCTGCATTAAAAGCCAATTCAGCTTCTATCATCATTCCAACAACGATGGCTTCTCCATGCAGCATATCCATATTGTTAATTAGCGCATAACTTTCTAAAGCATGTCCAATAGTATGTCCAAAATTTAAAATCTTGCGTTCGCCTTTTTCATAAAAATCGTTGTTCACCACTTTCGCTTTTACAGCAATTGACTTTAATAAAATTTCATAGTTAAAATTATTCGACTTTAAATCAATCCACAAACTATCATCAGCAATAATAGCATGCTTATAAATTTCTGCTAATCCATTTTTGTATTCTCGTTCATTGAGCGTTTTCAAAAATGAAGTAGCAATCATTATTTTTTCAGGCGCATATAAAACACCGATACTATTTTTTATCTGCAAAAAATCAACTCCCGTTTTGCCTCCTAGTGCTGCATCTGTCATAGCCATCAAGGAAGTAGGGAAAATAAAATAATTAATCCCCCTTTTGTAAAGCGCAGCAACAAATCCACCTAAATCAGAAACAACGCCACCACCCAATGCAATTAGACAATCACTTTTCGTTGCGTTAGCTTCGAATAGTTGTTTCCAGATTTGTTCTGCTTGTACTATTGATTTCGATTCCTCACCAGGATTTATGACTATTGTTTCAATTTTTACAGAAGCGGGAAACGCTTTTTGAAATTCAGGAAAACAATAAACCTGTGTATTCATATCCATCAATAAAAAAACACGCGTGTAGTTCTGAAAAGCAGAATGGATTTCTTTTTCAAAATCATCAAGCGACTTTGAAACTAGAACTGTTGTTGAATCAATTTGTAAATTGGAAATCATTCCTTGATTGAATTCTTAACAGGAATTTCTTCTTCAGACTTTACCTGACTTGTTTGTTGAAGAATTGATTCTTCGTGAATCATGTTATATAATTTCAGGATAAACTCAGGCGATAATCCTTTATCCTCTCCAATTGCAGTGCGCGACTCAATAATTTCTGCCCAGCGCTGCGACTGATAAATAGCAACGTTATTTAAAAATTTATACTGACCAATTTTTCTTGCGATGTTCATTCGTTCCGCCATTTTATTTAGCAAATCGTAATCGATTTCATCAATCACATCACGAAGATCCTGCAAACGACTTAACTCAATAGGACAATCGAATTCTGCTTTGCGAATATTTAAAGAGTCAATGAGTGTTTTTAATTCTGCCGGTGTTAACTGCTGGTTTTTATCACTCAGCGCTTCCGAAGGATTGCAATGCGATTCAATCATTAATCCATCGAACTGTAAGTCAAGCGCTAGCTGGGAAACAGCACCTAACAGCTGCGGACTACCGCAAATATGACTTGGATCGCAGAACATAGAAATTTCTGGCAACCTTCGTTTTAACTCAATTGGAATTTCCCAGTTAGGTTTATTACGGTAAACATTATTCTCATAGCTTGAAAATCCTCGATGAATAGCTGCAATTTGTTTAGTTCCACTTCTTTCAATTCGTTCAATAGCACCAATCCAAAGTGCTAAATCAGGATTCACTGGATTTTTAATAAAAACCGGAATATCTACTCCATTTAAACTATCTGCTATTTCCTGCACTAAAAAAGGATTTACAGTTGTACGGGCTCCTATCCAGATAAAATCGATTTTATTTTTCAAGGCTGCTTCTACATGCTTCGCAGAAGCTACTTCTACCATTACGGGTAATCCTGTAGCATATCCTGCATCTCGCAACCAAGCTAATGCCTGCTCACCCATTCCTTCAAAGGAACCAGGACGAGTACGAGGCTTCCATATACCTGCACGAATGGCATGTGCACCACTTGCTTTAACGCCTAATGCGGTGTTCATGACTTGCTCGGCAGACTCCGCTCCGCAAGGTCCAGAGATTATCCAAGGCTTATCGTTAGCGGGGAATCCCCATTGGTTAGGTGATAGCAACATATGAATTAAAACACGTAAAGTTACAACATAGTTTATTTTTTAAAAACGATGTATCAATATCAAAAGTACACCTATACAAACAGTTACAATCTTACATTGTAAATACTTCAAAAATAAATGTCCAAAACCCTCCTTTTTTAAGGTTCTGATTATCTTTGCCGAGCTATGGAATCATCGCCCAAACTCTCCTTTGATAATTTAGAAAACGCCTTTGCATCAAAAAGCAATCAGGAAATCAAACAAGCCTATTGGTTATTTAAGCTAATCGGCTATCCGAAGTTGGTAGCATTTGGAAGTAGCATAACCGGTAAAGCGTTAGATTGGCATTTACCTGTGAAAGGAATTATCAAGGCTACCATTTTTAAACAGTTTTGCGGTGGTGAAAACATTGAAGAGTGCACAAAAGCCATTGAAAAACTACAACAATTTGGTGTAGGAAGCATTTTAGATTATTCAGTTGAAGGAGCTAAAGAAGAGTACGAATTTGATGCTTCTTGCGAAGAAATTATTGCAACCGTGATGAAAGCGAAAGGCAATAAAAGCATTCCTTTTTCTGTATTCAAAGTAACGGGACTTGGCCGTTTTGAATTACTGGAAAAAGTAAGTGCAGGCACTCCTCTATCACAAGATGAAAATAATGCTTACGAACGCATTCGTGCCCGTGTAAAGAAAATTTGCGAGACAGCTTATCAATCCGATGTTTGTATTTTCATTGATGCAGAAGAAAGCTGGATTCAGCAGGCTATTGATGATTTATCGACGGAGAATATGGAGCGATACAATTCATCAAAAGCGATTGTTTACAATACCATTCAATTGTATCGCCACGATCGTTTAGCATTTATCAAAACGAGTCATGAGCATGCAAAAAACGGCAACTACCATTTAGGATTAAAGCTCGTTCGTGGTGCTTATATGGAAAAAGAAAGGGTTCGCGCAACGACTAACGGCTATCCATCACCGATACAACC
>CANFIN010000097.1 GCA_947447155.1 Bacteroidota bacterium
TAATGTGATTTCCCAAGTGTTATTTCCAATTGGTGTCATTGCATCTCCCGGATAATTACTCCATCCAGACCAGCTACCGAATACCCACACAGGTGTTGAATCAGGACTTTGTACCTGGAAAGTAATTGCTGCTGTTGTTGGAGTTGTACCACAAGAATTACAAGTTGCCCAAATTGAGCAATACGTAGCTGCTGTTGTTCCAATTGCTAAAGTCCTATTAGTGTATTGTGCATTACCATTAGTACAAGGATCAGCTGGGTTCAATACTTCTTTCGTTGGCGTTGTGCTGTTAACAAATAAATATTCGAAGTTTGAATTAACAGGTAAATTCAATGTGATTTCCCAAGTGTTATTTCCAATTGGTGTCATTGCATCTCCTGGATAATTACTCCATCCGCTCCAGCTACCAAATACCCATACTGGTGTTGAACTTGGATTTTGAACCTGGAATGTAATTGCTGCTGTTGTTGGAGTTGTATTACATGAATTACATGTTGCCCAAATTGAACAATACGTAGCTGCAGAAGTTCCAACTGCTAATGTTCTGTTTGTATACTGTGCATTACCGTTAGTACATGCATCTGCAGGATTTAAGATTTCTTTTGTTGGAGTTGTTCCATTCACGTATAAATACTCAAAGTTTGAGTTCACAGGTAAATTCAATGTAATTTCCCAAGTGTTATTTCCGATTGGCGTCATTGCATCTCCAGGATAGTTGCTAAATCCACTCCAGCTACCAAATACCCAAACTGGTGTTGAATTAGTACTTTGAACCTGGAAAGTAATTGCAGCTGTTGTTGGGGTTGTTGCAGGCATAAAAACAACATCATCACAATAATATGTTTTTGAACCTGCAGTTGCTCCATCAATTCCGAAGTTAAAGAAGATAGAAAGCATTTGATAATTGTATCCATAATTGATTGCAGCTGTTCCTGGTGCTTGATTAGTAAAATCAAACTCTAATGTTTCCCAAGCATTCGAAGTTGTTGTTACAAGATTTGCTTCAACACTTTTTGTTGGATCATTAGGATCTTCAGCCTTTAGCTTTACGATGATACCCGCATCAGGCGAATATACGCGTACTGAAATTTTATGTGCATTCGCTGCAAATGGAATTGAATTCGCAAGGCCTGAACCTCCGATTGTTGTTCCTGCCCATAAGGCTGCCGTGTTTGTCTTTTCAACTTGACAAACATTGTTTGCTGCATTCGCTGGGTCTGTAACGATAGCACTGATGTTTCCTCCAAAGTCAACTAGATTATAGTTGGTGTTTACATCATCAAAAGTTACAGGTAAATCAACCTGCGCTTGAGCAAATGCAAACATTGATAGGAACACGCTAAATAAGGTAGTTAGTAGGTGTTTTTTCATTTGATTATTGTTTATTTAGATTAGATTATTCGGTGATAATTGCTTTAATAGTTGATGACACTCCGTCAATTTCTACTCTCAAGAAGTAAGTTTGATTCATTTTTAAATCGACGTTAAATTTATTTGAATTTGATCGTCCTTGCTTGAAAATACTTCTTCCTAACAAATCGTAAATTTCAATAGTATTCACAGCGTAATCATTTCCTAAAAACTGTATTCCGCTTTGATTAATCACATAGCGAATTTGTTTTTCAGAAAGATTCTCGATAGATGATGTTGTACAATGATTACATAGTCCCCAGATAGCGCATACTGTTGTATCGTTCGTGCCCATAGCTAATGTACGATTTGTATATTGTCCATTACCATTTGTACAAGACCAAGCTGGATTTAAAGCTTCTTTCGTAGGTCCGACACCGTTAACAAATAAATATTCATAAGCTCCATTTGAATTCAACTGAATTGTAGCTTCATAAACATTATTTCCAATGCTCGTCATCTGTACTCCTGGCCAGTTACTCCAGTTATTCCAGTTACCAAAAACATAAACAGGTAATGAATCAGGACTTTCAACTCGAATTGTTGCATAACGGGTGGTAGAAGGAACGAAACATGAATTACATGATTGCCAATCGTTGCAAACAGTTGTGTCAGCAGCAGCAAGTTGTAACACACGATTTGTATATTGTCCGTTACCATTTGTGCAAGGCCATGCAGGATCTAAAATTTCTTTTGAAGGTCCTACTCCATTCACATATAAATATTCATACGTTGTTGAAGAAGGTAAAAATAAAGTCTTTGCATAATAACCATTTCCAACGGGCTGCATTAAATCGCCAGGCCAGTTACCCCAACCACTCCAGCTGCCGAAAAGATAAACAGGAGTTGAATCAGGATTGTGTACTTGATACGTTACTGCAACAGTACCTGTAGGAACAGCACATGTATTACAAGATTGCCAGTCTGCACAAACCGTAGTATCATTCACACCTAGTGTAAATACACGATTTGTATATTGTCCGTTACCATTTGTACAAGGCCATGCTGGATCGAGCGCTTCTTTTGTTGGACCAACACCATTCACGAATAAAAATTCATGCGTAGTATTGTTGGGAATACTTAATGTCACAGAGTAATATCCATTACCCACGTTTGCCATTGGATCACCAGGCCAGTTACTCCATCCACTCCAGCTTCCGAAAACAAATACGGGAGTTGAATCAGGATTGTGCACCTGGAAAGTTACAAGGTTCGTTTGTGCATTCACATTAGCACCAAACAAAACCATAAATAATAAGAGTAGCATTTTTTTCATAAGCTCTATTTTGATTCGGTTAATTTAAGAATAACAATTTTTATAATGGGAAATATTTAAATGATTTTATCACCACTTCTGTTTCAGAACCATTGGCTGGAGCTTGTCCATTTAATAACCACAGATTAATCCTTGCATTGGTACTGTCGGCAGGAGCAGGAATTACCACAGGATTTGAGGCTTGGCTACCTTCCATTTTAATTCGAGGCGTATTTGACTTATCATATTTCCATTCTGCCATTGGAGTTAATCCCTGGTAATAATCTCCCTCGTAAGAATTCCAAGTTATCGTATCAGGCGTCCATTTAAAAACGTGCGTACAGGTTGTTTTCAGTTTACTTACTGGCATCAATGGGCGACGAGTACGTTCAACATATGGAGAAGGATTATCAAACCATACCGGCTGGACACTGTACGTTAACAGTAATGAGTCACTCGCATTACCCCATCTTGCAAATTCAATATCTACTTCACTGTTTGCCTGAGATAGGAAGGAGTAATCATTCCATGAAAACAAGCCCAAGACAGATTTATCATTTAAGGTTGTTAAGTCACTTTCAGTAGTGAACATATAAGTACCATAACCAAATTCTTTCACAGAAATCAACTCTGAACAATACCACTTATTATTTTTCTTGGTAATTTTCATGTGCAACATTCCATTGCCATCGACATAAATATTGCTCGTATCAGAAGTAAAATAATTCGGACCAGGGCCCATTGTCGTTGCTCCACTATTTTTAAAATTCCAATAGTAGCCAGAGAAATAAAGATCTCCTTTCTCAGTTGGCTCAGGAGGATCTGATTGCTTACATCCGTAAATGGACAGCAACAGCGCCGAACAAATTATTAATAGCTGATTTTTACTTGACATAAATGGCCTGTTTATAATCCAATAACATTAATTCGATAACACCTTCTTCTGTTACACGCTTCAATTCTTTATTAATAAATGAAAAATCTTGCTTATTGATTTTCATTGAAACAACTTTTGATTCACCTGCTGAGAGCTCTATTTTTTCAAATGCAGCTAATTTTTTTACTGATGGAGTAATAGATGCTACCACATCTTTGTAGTATAATTGCACAACTTCTTTTCCTCTTAATTTTCCATTATTCGTCACTTTGATAGTAACATTAATTGCCTCATTATTCGATAATGTATCTGATGAAACTTTAAAATCAGAATAAGTAAAATGTGTGTACGACATTCCAAATCCAAAATCAAACTCTGGTTGATAAGCATTGTTTGAAAAATCAGTTGCTAAATCTTCGGATGCTTTATGATCGTAATGCACAATTTCATTCGTTGCCTTCGGATACGTAAATGGCAATTTACCACTTGGATTTACCGCTCCCGAAATACAATCTGCGATTGCACGACCTCCTTCATCGCCTGGCAAATAAGCATAAACAATTGCATCAAGCTTATTCACGATAGAATGAATTATTCGTGGACGATTGAAACAACACACTAAAATAATTGGCTTGCCTAATTTAGAAAGCTCATCGACTAACTTCAATTGCGCTGCTGCCAATGTAAGGTCGTTGATGTTGCCCGGGATTTCTGTACAAGGCATTTCTCCTAAACATACTATAATCTTATCTGCATTTTTAGCCTGAGAAACACAAGAGTTAATATTGATTACGCTGTCTAATGAAGTTCCTTCTAAATAAGAAACATTCGAAGCAGTAAAATTTTTCTTCAATGCTTCTAAAATAGTCAACTTGCCTTTTGTATTGTATTTACTATCTACACCCTGCCACGTATGTGTCCATGCACCATTTAACAAATTCAATGAGTTCGCAGCTGGTCCGCAGACAAACAATTTTTCATTCTTATTAGTTAGCGGTAATACGTTACTGTTATTCTTTAATAACGTGATAGCTTCTGATGCGGCGTTATAACTAACTTCTGCAAATTTCTGACTACCGAAATCAGGATAACTAGATGGTAAATAAACAACCTGATCAAAAAGACCTAGTTCTTTTTTCAGATTTAAAATTCTTCTTACAGACAAATCTATTCGGCTTTGCGGAATGCTTCCTTCTTTCACCAATTGAATCAATAGCTCGTTAAACTCAAAATCATTTGGTGTCATGCTCATATCGATGCCCGCCATGATGGCCATCTTAACAGCTTCTTTTTTCGTTGCTGCCACATGATGCACATTGACTAACTTGTAAATATCTTCCCAGTCGGTCACAGCAACGCCAGTAAACTTCAATTCATCACGAAGTAACTTCGTTAATACATCATAGTTAGCATGAACAGGAGTTCCGTTAATTTCTCCCGAGTTAATCATCACTGTTTTTGCGCCTGAATTAATTGCTGCTTGAAACGTTGGAAGAAAATATTCACGAAGCTCACGATCAGAAATCCATGCCGGCGTACGATCATGTCCGCTTAAAGAGAAACTATAACCCAAGAAATGTTTCATGCATGCTGCCACATGATAGGTATTATCTACATTCGATTGTAGTCCGCTAATTGCAGCAACAGCCATTGATTTTGCAAGACAAACATCTTCACCATAGGTTTCGAAGAATCGTGACCATAGTGGCTGTCGACCTAAGTCTAATACAGGAGAAAAATTCCAAGGTATACCTGCAGCTCTGGTTTCGTATGCTGAAATTTCATTTGCACTTTTAACCAACTGCGGATTCCATGTTGCGGCTTGTGCAATTTGTTGCGGGAACAATGTAGCACCCATAACATAATTAGCGCCGTGTATTGCATCAATTCCATAAATAATAGGAACAGGAAACTTTGACGACTTTTGATTCTCTATCTGAATGGTAGCAATTATTTTCTTCCAGTTTTCAAGACTAACCGTACCACTACCGCATCCAACATTTAAAATAGAACCAACATGATACTTCTTTAATGCTATTTCTAGTTTAGCTAAATCTATTTGCTGAGGATTTTTCAAATTACAAATATCTCCAACCGCAATAACTCCTAAATCCACTTGCGACATTTGCCCGACTTTTTCCTCGAGCGACATGTTATTGATTAACTCATCAATATTTTTTATGGGATAACCATCAGAAAAATTTTTACTCGCGAAATCATTCAGCTGCGCATGAGCAGAAAAAATAAATGAAATACAAATAACTACTAACGAAAGTCTTTTCATCACTTTACTAAACTTACAATTCGAATATCATCTAAATAAATATCACCATCTCCTTCGAGCTGAATCATAAACTGCTTTACCTTTCCTAAATCCGCATCGTTACGCTCGAAAGGAAAATTCTTTAATGGAATTGAAACGGTTGTCCATGTTTGATCATTAAACAATCCCGATGCAAGCGAAGAATTAAAACCATAATACGATTGCACTCCGGTATAATCTTCAATTGCAAAAGCAACAGGTAAATTTGAAAAAGTTCCTTTCACGGATTTTACCTTCATCTGAATGGCACTTTCAGCAACGACTTCGTTCATGTCTTTGGGTTGCCAATTACTCCATCCGAAACCAAGTCCTATCCATTTACAACCATTCGTTACTTTATCCCATTTTAAATGCAAACTTGCATCACCTGAATAAGTAGCTTGCGATGTTTTCTCCATAGTCACACATTGCTTCTCTGGCGACACCCAAATTTCGCTGCTCATATCATCAGCATAAATGATGGTGTTCTTAAAACCATTTATTGCATTTGTATCAACAGCATCAGCAGTATCATACAACTCCTTCGATTGCATTTTAACAATAGATTGCTTACTCGTAGAACAAGCAGCAACTAAGAATAACAAAGGAAGTACGAAATGTTTTTTCATTATGGTTCTAAGGGAGCACTGGTAAACATGATATAATCGATTTTACAAGCTGCAAATCCAAGACTCGGGTCTGCTAAATGCAACATGGAAATCTTTCCAATTTTATCGGGATTATGCTGACTATTTCCTTTTGGAGTGGATGGTTGTCCATTTATTAACGTTACAATATCTGAATATTTAATTGATACTAATTTCCAACCTGTCCAGTTAACATTTATCTGATAATCGTATTCATCATCTGTATTCGCATTGATACTTCCATCTGCATTCTCATCCTCTTTAAACTGAAATAAAACCAGCGATGGATTAGCAGCCGACTCGCCATAAATCAAACAATTAAAATAGACATCATTAGGGTTGGTAGAAAGATTTAATGTTTTAGTAGGTCCGTAAGCGGTAGCAGGATAATCAATCAAACCAATTAACCAATCCCAGTTAACTGTTCCTGCCATACGTAAATACTTGGCCCCTTGCGGACATAACGTATCATTCTTAATATTGAAATCCATGTTAGCGCCTGTTTGAACAAACTTATTCCAAGAACTACTAAATCCATTTTCGAAATCAGCAATCGTTAATCCTTGGTTTACTTTCACTGATTTAACTTTTGTTTGAACCTGAAAAGTATCTGCAACACCATCAATTGTTAACTGTGCAATACAATTCTCCACTTTAAACATTGGGAATACAGTAGTGGATCCATTCCATGTTCCGTTGGTAATATCAATTGATTTTGTCTGACCCGTAATGATTTTTTCAGCTTTCGATGTCTGACCTTTGATACTGATTTTCCAGCTAACTGGTTTATTAAATTTCGCTGAGAAAACAGCTTTCTCTCCATTAGCAAAATTTACGCTATCACGGTCGACTTTAAACGCGTCGAGCACCATGAAATCGCTATACATTTCCTGAATATTGTTTCCGTCGAATGAGGCATCGTCTTTCCTGCAGGAAACAACAACACTTAATGTGATTAATAAGACAAGTAGTTTTTTCATAATTTAAAAGGTCATATTATAAATTAATGTAAACTGGTTAATACTATATTTCGGACTAGCAAGAAGTTTATCATTGTATTCGCTCA
>CANFIN010000098.1 GCA_947447155.1 Bacteroidota bacterium
AAAAATTCGATAGACGCAACAGAACATACCACACAACGGATTATTCAGAAAGCTGTTTTCTGGAAGAAATATGATAAAACTTCTTTTAACGAGCGACAAAGATTAGTTCTAAATAAGTTGTTAGATGGATTCGAGGGTAAGCTGCAAACATCTAAGTGGGCAAAAATTACTAAGACCTCCAACGATACTGCTTTGAGAGACATAAAAGATTTAATTGAAAAAGGAATTCTAAAACAAACAAAAGAAGGAGGGAGGAATTCTAATTATGAATTAAGAAAAATTAAATTGAAATAATTTGATTGCTGATTAATTTACTGAAAGTGTAAAGACATCCAACCTCTTATCATTAATCAATAATCCTGGATTTATCCCCGGTTTTCCCTCGGGGACTTCCATCTGAAAATAGTTTTTATAGTAATTAATCCAACCAGGAAACAACTCATGCGTTGCAGGATCTTTAAATGTCATGGGTTGCATCTTGAAAAAATCTTCCTGCTTATTAACTACCTTAAAGGCATAGTAAATTAATTCAGCACAATAGAGCTGATTACTGTCGGGTAAATATTTCTCGTCGTATTTAATACCTCGATAATTTTTTACTTCTTCGGAAGCTTTTGATGCTAACGACTGATATTCTTTTCGCAAACGACCAACATAAATCGTTTGCTGAGTTCGTGCTTCAAATTTTTCTAATGAAACAGTATCAGCAATATTATCATACGATTCAATTACAACTAATCGCCCATTGTATTCAGTTAACATTCCTACATGTGAAAAGTATTGTCCATTATAATGAGGAGTAACTTTTTTTATTGCATTTGATAAATCACCACCTCCTAAATCTTCAAATAAAAAATCGCCAGCTTTCAGTTCCGTACTCTTCAATTGGTCTTGCGCAAATGAAGAATGAAATAAAAAGCTGACGATAAATAATAAGTTAAATCGCATTAAAACGATAAATTATAAAATGTTCTGGCTTGAACACCTTGTTTGTTTTTGATAGATTGTATTTCTTTCAAAATGTAATATTGATCTCCTAATGTGGACTGGAAGTACCAAACCTTTGCTTCTTCTGAAAGTCCACTCATAATTTCTTCAAATGGTTCTTTTTGTTCAGGCATCGATTTAATACGATATTCTTTAATCTTTGCTAAGTCGGCAGCAATGCGTAATGCATCATTAATATTTCCAATCTCATCTACTAGTCCAATTCGCTTTGCATCTATACCAGACCAAACACGACCTTGTCCAATGCTATCTACATCTGCTTGTTTCATTTTTCTTCCTTCAGCAACACGAGAGGTGAATGTGTTATAAACATTATCGATACTGCGCTGAAAGATTAATCGTTCACTTTCTGTCATTGGGCGACTCATTGTTCCGATATCGCCATAATTGTTGGTTTTGTAAGTATCGAATGTGACACCCAGTTTATTCTTAAACATATTCTGTGCGTTAAACATCAGACCAAAAACACCTATGGATCCCGTTAGTGTTGTTGGTTCAGCAACAATTTTATCTGCTGCACATGATATATAATATCCACCTGATGCAGCTAAATCGCCCATTGAAACAACCACTGGCTTTATTTTTTTTGCTAATGCAACTTCTCTCCAAATAACATCAGAAGATAAAGCATCACCACCTGGTGAATTAACTCTTAATACAATGGCTTTTATTTTTTGATCCTTACGCGCTTCTGCAATTGTGCTGGCTAATGTTTCAGAACCAATTTTATCATCGTCACCTTCGCCACCCGATATTTCTCCATTTGCGTAGATAACAGCAATTTTATCAGAAGCCGTTGACGTTGCTATAGACGCATTTTTGTATTTATTCAACGTAATAAATTCAGGTGTCTCGCCTTTTTTCTTTCCTGCTTTCACACTTAAATCATCCATAAACTCATCGTAATAGGCAAGCTTATCGACTAATTTATTATCTAATGCATCTTTTGATTCATTAATTTTCAAACTGTCAGCCATCAAAATAATTGATTCAGGAGTAATATTTCTTGATGCAGCAACATTCGTTACAATATGATTCCAGATTGGATTCACAAAGCCCGCAATTTGCTCTCTGTTTTCATCACTCATATTATCACGGATGTAAGGCTCAACAGCACTTTTAAATTTTCCATGTCGAATAATTTGTGGTTCAATTTCTAATTTATCCAGCGTGCCCTTATAAAACATAAGCTGCGCTGTAAGTCCGTTTAATGTTAAACTACCCTGTGGATTCAAATAAATTTTATCCGATACACTAACTAAGTAATATGCACCTTGCGTGTAATTTTCTGCATATGCATAAATGAACTTACCAGATTTTTTGAAATCGATGAGTGCATTACGAACTTCTTCCATGGTAGCCATTCCCATTGCAACAGAAGGAACATCGAGAAAAATTCCTTTGATGTGTTCATCTGTTTTTGCAAACTTAATTTCCTGTAAAATATCATTTAAGCCTGGCTGACTTTTCTTGCTGCTTAAACTTCCAATATCGAAATTATCAAAAGGATTTTTCGAAGTTCTTTCCTTAACAGCTTCTGGTAATTGAATATGAAGAATGCTTTCATCTTTTAATTTAACTTCTTTGCTGTCGCCAGAAGAAACTATGGCTGCGATTAAACCAATGAATAAAAAGAAGCCGACTATTGAAGCTAATAATACTCCAACCATTGAGGCCAAAACAGATTTTAGAAATGATTTCATAGGACAATTATATTTCTGCAAATATAATTGCTAATCTGTTTACTCTTGTGTTAAATTAAACTTAACGAATAAGACTTTATCAATTGTAATTAAGAAATCTGAAAACGGTGCCCCGAACAGCATCCACAATGTGACCGAAGATAACTAGTGTCGACTTTCTTTCGTTCGAGCTGATACTTCTTCTTTTCTTCTTCTGTTAATGGCTTACTGCAAACAAGTAAAATTAGAATCAGTAAAAAAGGAAGAACTAAAACACCCAATATAATCAACCCAATAATCATTGGTAAATCCAAGGATTTTGATATTAAATCATTGAAATATTTTTTCATAAAACAACTATTTAATCAAATATAATAATTTGTTTTTAGTTCAGACTATCCCTTGATAAATTTTATTGTCGATTGTTGTTTGCCATTTAATTTCAAAATATAAAATCCGTTTGAAAGCTTTTTAACTGGAATGCTAAGCGTGCCTGTAAAATCACCATTAATGCTTGTAATAACTTTACCCGTGATATCTATCAACTGGTATTGTTCAAATTGATAATTTCCAAGCTCTGCATTTAAGAAATCGGTTGCTGGGTTAGGGTAGTAGTTAAGATTCACGAAATTGTTCGAGCCAATTCCTGAAAATCCATTAACGATAACCTCAATTGAATTTGAATTACCATCGCAGAATCCATCGTTTATATTAAGTTGGTATGTCCCCGGTATTTTAACAGTCAACGAATCATCATTTGCTCCTAGAACAGGTAAACCGTTTCGATACCATTGATATGTTCCAACCGCACCACTTAAGTTGATAAGAATTAAAGAATCACCATTATTGAAGGTTGTATTACCATTTGCATAAATTAGTCCTTGAGGAGAATCGTGTATGTCTAATGTGTTTACGGGTATGTCGCTAAACATTGGTGGATTAGTAGACGCAATTCTAATGCGATACAATGCACTTGGAGGGATGCCCGCAGGAATCGTAGCAGTAATGCTATTCATTAATGTAGCTTGAACAGTTGCCATTGTAGTTGGATAATCAAAGTTCCCAAAGTCGTCAGATAGCTGTGCAATGAAAGTGTTTCCTGCATTAAAATATCCTAGAGTGAATGCGCCAAAGGAATATTCATGTCCTGAGCAATAAGTTCCAGCACCAACAGACAAGGCTATTTCACTATTACGTGTAATAATTTTTCCTTTGCCAGCACCTAATGCAATAGCGGTGTAATTGCCGGAGAAATCAGCTGCATGCACATTATTGCATGGCGAAAATTCTTTCGTCCAAGACACACCCGAATCAGTTGTTTTAAAAATACCATTATCTGTAAAAGCCCATCCTGTTGTTGCATTCGTGAATTTTAGTCGGTTTATATAACCTGTAAATCCAACCATCGAACGATCTGTCCACGATTGTCCTCCGTTATCGGTGTGAAATATTTCTCCGTTACTGCTGCCAATCCAACCATTTAATCCGTCTGAAAAGCTCAAACAGGTCATAGGCGCAAATAGTCCTGTCATGCGTAAATACCAATTTTGACCTCCATCATCGGTTGTGATAATTTCAGCGCTATTGGTAGCAATAAATCCTGTATCGTTAGATGCAAAATAAACATCTGTAAAATTGTATTGAAATCCGGTAAAGGATGTTGTTTCAAACGTCCACGAAGTACCGTTGTTGGTAGATTTTAAAATCAAATCGTTATTGCCAACTGCGTAAAGTGTTCCGTTGGGAAGTCGTTGAATAATACTAATATCATCCGAATAGCCAGTGCTTATTTGCGACCATGAGCTACCACCATTAGTAGTTTTTAAAATTGTTCCAGCATTCCCAACAGCTACTGCTGTGTTGACATTAATTGCAGTAATACTTCTTAAATTAACGGTGCTTCCTGAGTTCAAATTACTCCAGGTTTGTCCGTCGTTGGTCGATTTAATTATTGTTCCCACGTTACCCACTGCAAAATAAGTGATTCCAAAATGATGAACACCCCATAATTCCTGATTAGTGACTCTTGTTTCCAAGGAATTTAACGTAGAACCTGCATTTGTAGTTAATGCAATTTTACCATTGTCACCGATAGCAAGAAATCTGGAATTACTTAAAGCGAAACAATTATTCAAAGAATTACCTACCATACTGTTGTTGTTAATCCAGGTATTACCACCATCCGAAGTAAACCAAAGATTACCATTGCCATCCGTAATCAAATAAATATTCGCATTAAAAATGTTTACTGACTTTGAATTAGAACTCGAAAGTGTAGGAGGTGTGTTTACAGGAGCTGTCCAGGTATTACCATTGTCTGTCGACTTGTATAAAACATTGTCAACGATAACAAGTCCTGTTGAAAAATTCGTATTCAAGTCCATTGCGTTAAAATTACCTCCAACATTAGAAGCACTTAACCATGATTGTCCATAGTTTGCTGTATGTAACACATCACCTAAAGTAGTAACCGCAATTCCATTTCCGTTGCTTCCAACCTTTATATCGGCTATGTAATCACTAACTCCGTTATATTGAACGGACCAGTTAACGCCACCATCAGTTGTGTGTTGAATATTCGTTCCAATCCCTTCCCATCCTTCGTTAGCATTTATAAAAGAAATAGAAGAAGTATTAGAACCAAAGAATAAGCTTCGCAACGTCCACGTATCTCCGCAGTCTGTACTTACTAGTAATTCATTGTCATTGTTTAGAGTAAAAAGAGTACTTGAATCAATAACACATAAATCGATGATGTTGTTATTACTAAATGCGTATTGATTTTTCCACGTATTTCCTCCGTCAGTCGTTTTAAGTATTGTTCCTGTTTCTCCTGTTATCCAGCCAGTCGTATTATTAGCAAAATCAATCTTATTAAGGTTGTTACCTGTTGGACTAGCATGCAAATATTCCCATTGTGCATAGGAAGTTTGATACAATAAAAGGAAGGAAATGATAGACGTAAAAAATACTTTAATAAAGATATGCGTTTTCATTTTTAATGGATTAATGCTGTTTGTACGAATATACTTAATAAGAGTTTTTTAAAGGCAAAAAAAATCCTGCTTTTAAGCAGGATTCGTGATTTATTGATTTTTTCTTTTGGTAAGTTCATCTCTGATTTTTGATGCCGTCTCATAGTCTTCATCTTCAAGCGCATTGTTCAGCGCATTTTCTAATTCTTCGTCATCCATACCTTGATAATGGTTTCCTGAAGGTTTTTCGGTATTGCCATCGCCTAGCTTAGGTGTGTCATTGTCCGCAGTAAAATACTCTTCATTCTCATCTTTATCACTTTGTTCTAAATTAACTCCAGCGATATTTAGTATTTTATCATAAGTGTAAATTGGAGCATCAAACCTTACAGCCAGGGCAATTGCGTCGGAAGTTCTAGAATCAATCTGATGCTGAGAGCCATCCTTTTTGGAAGTGCAGTACAACATAGAAAAAAAGATGCCTTCTTTATAATTGTAAATTAGCACTTCATCAATAGTAATTTCAAATGCATTGGCAAATGTTCGAAAAAGATCATGCGTAAGGGGGCGCGTTGGTTTGATGTTTTCTATTTCAACTGCAATCGCTTCTGCTTCAACTCTACCAATAACAATAGGTAAACGACGCATACCATCCACTTCTTTTAATGTAAGGATATAGGCACCTGATTGTGTCTGACTACTCTTTAGTCCAAAAATATCGAGTTTATGTTTTTTCATAAGCTTTCGAAATAAAATTTCGATTAAGCATTAACGGCTTTAAATTCTTTAATAGCACTTATTAACTGAGGCACTACTTCGAACGCATCTCCAACTATTCCGTAGTCGGCTGCTTTGAAGAATGGAGCTTCAGGATCCTTATTAATTACAACAATCACTTTCGATGAGCTAACTCCTGCCAAATGTTGGATTGCTCCAGAAATTCCTATAGCAATGTATAAATTCGGACTTACTGCAATGCCTGTCTGACCAACATGTTCACTATGTGGACGCCAATGAGCATCTGAAACAGGCTTTGAACAAGCGGTAGCAGCGCCCAATAATTGAGCTAATTCTTCTACCATTCCCCAATTCTCAGGACCTTTCAAACCACGGCCACCTGAGACAACAATCTCTGCATCGGGTAACGATACTTTGTCGGATGCACGTACAATATCTTTAACCATTGCAGCGAAATCATTGCTTCCAGTAGTTGGCACAAATGATTCAATATTAGCTATTTGTGAATTTTCTACTACTTTGTAAGAGTTAGGCATTATCGCGATTACTTTGTTTTTACTGGTGATAGAAACATCGGCGAAAGCCTTTCCGGAAAAAGCTCCTTTACGAACCATAAATCCATTGGAGGTATCTGGTAGAGAAACAGCTCCATCAACATAAGCTGCATTTAATTTAACTGCCACACGTGGGGCTAATCCTTTTCCAGAAAACGATGCTGATAAAACAACTACGTTAGCGCCTTCTTTTTGTGCTGCCTGTGCGATAACTGCTCCATAAGCCTGGTTCACAAATGATTTATAAGCATCTTCAGAAACAGTTAAAATTTTGGACGCACCATAATGGGCAAGTTTGTTTAACTCATCAGATGCAACATTTCCAATAGAAAGTGCAACCAGATTGGTTCCTAGTTGTTGGGCCACAGCAGCTCCATAAGAAACAACTTCAAAGCTTGATTTCTTGAATTTTCCTTCTGCGTGTTCGGTATATACTAAAACTGACATATTCTTTTTTAGAGATTAATTATTCTAGATTAAATAACTTTTGCTTCCTGACTTAATAAATTAACAAGCCCTTTTACATCATCAGCATTGACCAATTTTACATG
>CANFIN010000099.1 GCA_947447155.1 Bacteroidota bacterium
CGCCACGATCGTTTAGCATTTATCAAAACGAGTCATGAGCATGCAAAAAACGGCAACTACCATTTAGGATTAAAGCTCGTTCGTGGTGCTTATATGGAAAAAGAAAGGGTTCGCGCAACGACTAACGGCTATCCATCACCGATACAACCGAGTAAAGAAGCGACCGACAAAGATTACAACTTAGCACTTACCTATTGCCTTGAAAATATTCAGCAAATTGCAATTTGTGCTGGTTCTCACAATGAGGAAAGTAATTTATTGTTAACGCAATTAATGCATAAATACACTATCGCAAACAACGACAAACGTATTTATTTTAGTCAGTTGTTAGGCATGAGCGATCATATTAGTTTTAATCTCGCTAAAGCTGGATATAACGTTGCGAAATACGTTCCATACGGACCTGTGAATGCTGTGTTTCCTTATTTAACACGTAGAGCGCAAGAGAATACATCTATTGCAGGACAAATGGGTAGAGAGCTATCCTTATTAGTCGCAGAAAAGAAAAGAAGAAAATCAATTCTTTGAACTTTCATTTAATTTTACACCATACGAAATATCAACCCTGAATCTAGATTCAAAAATCCCTATTTTTCGAGCTGCCGCCTGCGTAATTTTGATTAATACATCATGATTATCGCCAGTGTCAGGTAATTGTCCAACTACCTTTACAAATACCGAACGCTTATTCATTGGATTTACTACTTTAATAATCGTACCTACGCTTGCAGACCTGTGCAATGCATAAAATTTTTCTTTTTTCGCTGAAGAAAACTCCATCATCCAAGTTGCAACACCATGTTCAGTGGTATTATTAAAATAAAAGCGCTCATAATTTCCGCCTATCCAAGCACTTGAAATATTGGGTTCAGATATATCAGAATCTGCAGATAACACTTCCGAATTTGTCGTAACTAAAGAATCATTCGATTTACTTCTATTGGACTTTACTATCGTTGTTTCTGGTTCATTAGATGCTACATTAGAATTTGGCGAATTGTCTTTATTTTCATGTTTAACAGACTGCGGTATTTTTAAAACCTGACCAATTTTAACATCTGTAGATTTTAAATTATTAAATTCAGCTAAATATTTGACAGTAGTATGATTCTTTATAGCAATTCGAAATAAGGTCTCGCCGGCGACAACTTTATGTAGTAAAATTTGATTGCTACTTTGAGCAGATACATCTTTCGGCAAAGTTGATTTTTGACTTGAAGATGTAACATTAGACTTACTACTATTAGATTTACGAATAGTAAAAGAATGGCTGTTATTTTTTAACGAATCATTGGATGAACCATCTTCATTGGTAATTAATTCTACCGCATCATTTTCCTTATTTCGCACTTCCGATTTTTTATTAACGGCTTCTGATTTTTTTGAATTCGAATACAAATCATAAGGAATAAAAATAATTTGATCAAACTTTAATTCTTTTACTTTAGAATTAACTTTTTGAAGATTCTTGACGGAAGTATTATATTCATTAGATAATGCAAACCATGTATCACCTTTCTGAATTTTGTAGGCAATAAATCTTTGTCCTTCTATCACCTTAATCTTGGGTCCTTCTTGAGAAAAAGCCACAGAAAATGTTCCTAATAAAAAAGGGATTAATAAAAAAATCCTAACACTAAACTTAGACATCATATTCAATTGTATTCTTCAACAAAGTTAAATTTATATATCTTAAAAAACTAATTTTTTCTATTTAATCATCTATGATTTATTTCATAACTACTACTTGATAAATATAATCCAGCGTAGGTAAGCATACCATTTATAACAATCAGTTCATATCCGAACTTATACCCTCCAAACCAAGCTGGAGCATTCTCTGCCAGTTGCCAAGTTATTAAAGGGGATAACACACAGATAATTGGAACGACGCCCTCCTTCAATATTCTTTTTGTAAACATCCCAAACACAAAGATTCCCAATAATGGTCCGTAGGTGTATCCTCCTAACTTTAAGATCAAATCGATAATAGAACGATTGTTCAACCAATAAAAGAACATCACTGCTATCAAAAACAAAACTGCGAATCCAATATGCACCCTTCTTCTAATTTGTAATTGCTTATTCTCATCCCATTCTTCATTACGTTGAATTCCTAAGATATCAATACAAAACGAAGATGTCAATGCTGTGATAGCACCATCCGCACTTGGAAACAACGCAGAAATCAATGCTATGATAAATACGAATCCCATTACCGGAGGGAAATAATTTAACGCAATATCCGGGAATAAATTATCACTCTTAAAATCTTTCGCTGAAATATTAATCCCAGCCTTCTCCGCATAGATGTATAACAATCCGCCTAAAAATAAAAACAGAAAATTCACTACAATTAAAATCAATCCCAACGACACCACATTCTTCTGCGCACCTTTTAACGTTTTAACCGAAATATTTTTTTGCATCATCTCCTGATCTAATCCCGTCATTGTAATTGCGATAAACGCACCGCCAATCAAATGCTTTAAAAAGTAAGCAGGACTTTTATAATCGGTAATTAACCAGTTCGCATGACCAGCATCTTGCATCGATTGATAGGCCACTGAGAAATCAATATTCAAATTATGTAGAATGAAATACACACATAAAACTAAACCTCCTAACATAAACGAGGTCTGCAAGGTATCTGTCCAAACAATCGTTTTCACTCCGCCCTTAAACGTATAGGCAACAATCAATACTAAAATAAAAACGGCAGTTGCCCAAAAAGGAATGCCTGCATCATTCAACAAAAACGCCTGTAACACATAAATCACGAGATACAATCGTGCAGTAGCGCCAATTGTTCTCGCTAAAATAAACAACATCGCTCCCGACTTATAAGTCGTCATACCAAAGCGAGTTTGCAAATAAGTATAAATGGAAGTCAGCTGTAAACGATAGTACAATGGCAGCAGATAATAAGCGATAGCAAGGTATCCAAAGAGGTATCCGACCACAACCATCATGTACGACATCGCCTGTGTTTGCACCGTGCCCGGCACCGACACAAACGTAACACCTGAAAGCGAGGTTCCAATCATCCCGAAGGCAACAATGTACCACGGCGAAGACTTGTTTCCGAGGAAAAATCCGTAGTTACCTGCATTGCGCGCTGTGTACCAGGAAATGAGCAATAATACAAGGAAATAGAGTAAAATAAGTGATAGCGTTATAGCAGGAGTCATGCTTTAAAATTTCATCCAAATTAGTCATGAATAATTATTCAAAACTTTCATGAATAATATTTTTTGAACATCTTAGGATTCGTAAATTTGTATTCCTTCAACCAGGAAATTTAACCGTGAATTTACCTTCAAAAATACTTGACGATGTAGTGCAGGCTTTTGCCCAGCTGCCAGGCGTAGGTCAAAAAAGTGCCTTGCGTATGGCCTTGCATTTATTAAAGATGCAGCCCGAGCAAGTGGTGAATATGGGAGACAAAATCGGATCGCTACGAAAGGAAGTTCGTTATTGCATGCATTGCTACAATATTACGGGAACAGATATTTGCGATATCTGTGCAGATGCCAAACGTGATGAAGGAACAATTTGTATTGTTGAGGATATTCGTGATATCATTGCAATTGAAAATACGGCGCAATATAAAGGACATTATCATGTGTTGGGAGGTTTGATTAGTCCGATGGATGGAATTGGTCCTTCGCAATTAACCATTGATGCACTCGTTGATCGCTTGAGTAAAAAGCCTATTCGCGAAATTGTTGTAGCACTAAGCACAACGATGGAAGGCGATACTACTTTGTTTTATATCTTTAAAAAAATCAAGCCGCTGAATATTCCGGTGAGTACACTTGCACGTGGAGTGGCCATTGGAGGTGAGCTTGCCTATGCGGATGAAGTAACTTTAGGTCGTTCCATTGTGAACCGTGTTCCTTACGACCATGAACTTGTAAAATAAAACGATTTGAAATTATCTGTCATCATTGTTAACTATAACGTAAAGTACTTTTTACAGCAGTGCTTACAATCGGTGCAGAAGGCCTGTGGTTTAATTGATGCTGAAGTTTTTGTAGTTGATAATAATTCATCGGATGGATCCAACGAAATGGTGGAAGAACTTTTTCCGAATGTTCACCTAATTGCAAACAAAGAAAATACGGGTTTTTCAAAAGCTAACAACCAGGCTATACGTAAATCAAAAGGCGAATATGTTTTGTTGTTGAATCCTGATACGATTGTTGAAGAAGACACCTTTAAAAAAGTAGTTGACTTCATGGATAGTCATAAAGATGCAGGAGGATTGGGTGTTTATATGATTGATGGAAAAGGAAATTTCTTACCTGAATCGAAACGCGGACTCCCTACTCCATCTGTAGCATTTTATAAAATCTTCGGATTATCAACGCTATTTCCTAAATCGAAAGTTTTTGGGAAATATCATTTAGGTTATCTCGATAAAAATGAAACGCATGAAGTCGATGTATTGAGTGGTGCTTTTATGTTAATGCGTAAAGCAACGCTTGATAAAGTCGGATTGTTAGACGAAGATTATTTCATGTATGGAGAAGATATCGATTTAAGCTATCGCATTACTAAGGGCGGGTATAAAAATTATTATTTCGCGGATACAAAAATTATTCACTACAAAGGAGAGAGCACGAAGAAGAGCAGCGTGAACTATGTATTTGTGTTTTACAAAGCCATGGTGATTTTTGCGAAGAAACATTTCGCACCGGGCAATGCAGCTTTGTTTTCCTTTTTGATAAACATGGCTATCTGGTTACGTGCAGGAATAGCAATTGTGAAACGATTTATTGATCGGATATGGCTACCGTTAGTAGATGGAGGTTTGATATATTTAGGCATGACGGCCATTAAAGATTATTGGTCGATTAATGTGAATGTAGCTCGCTACCCTCCTTTCTTTATGAATGTAGTCGTTCCAATTTATATTGGCATTTGGATATTATCTGCTTACCTAAATGGAGGATACGATAAACCCTTTCGCTTCTCAAAATTGATTCGCGGATTATTAATAGGCACGCTCGTAATATTAGTAGGCTATGCCTTATTACCAGAAGACTTACGTTTCTCGAGAGCATTAATCTTGTTTGGTACTGCATGGGCTTGTTTTATTGCTGCTGCGATTCGAATTGTTTTGCACTATACTAAAATCAAAACGTTTCACATTAACGAAGCGGCACAAAAGCGATTATTGATTGTTGGAGATGCAAACGAGGTGAATCGTATTTTATCGATGTTAATGATTGGAGGAAACACGAATCGTTTTATCGGATTTATTGGCAATGAAAGTAATGATAGTGAACATCAGAATTTGAAATCATTTTACTTAGGTGGATTAACTTCTTTCAGTGATATCGTTTCTATCTATGAAATAAATGAAGTTATTTTCTGTGGGAAAGATTTACCATCATCACAGATTATGCAATTGATGAGCTCGGTTAGCAAAAGTCACATTGAATTTAAGATTGCTCCTCCAGAGAGTATGTTTATTATTGGTAGTAATTCCATTAATGAAAATGGCGACTTATACTTTGTTGATGTTTCCAATTTGAATAGTCCTGCAAACAAGCGTAAGAAAAGAATCTTTGATGTAAGTGTAGCACTATTATTTTTAGCACTCTCTCCCCTTTTGATTTGGATGGTGAAGCAACCTGTCAATTTCTTGATTAATACATTTCGAGTTTTATCGGGCATGAAAAGCTGGGTTGGAAGAAAAGGAGACGAAAAGATTTTACGTGGCTTGAAGCCAGGAGTATTATCACCATCGAGCATCAGTGATACTAACGCAAGCGAAGTAACGAAAGATCGCTTAAATGCGCTTTATGCGAAAGAATACAACTGGATGAATGACTGGAGAATGTTGATTAGTAATTTAAAAAAGGCTGGCGATTAATCAGCCAGTTACTTTATTCCTTTAAGCACCTCACCCTGCAACTCAACAATTACTTCATTTCTGCGATTTACTAACTCAAATGGAGGATTATACCCTAACAAGTAAAATTTATTAGTGTATGGAATACCTTCTTTATTTAAAGCCGCAATTAGTTTTTGTTTGTGCTCTTCGATGTTTTTATCGTTTGCCCAGCCGCCAAATGTTATCGCTGCAATTACTTTTGCAGGTTCTTCTGTAAATTGTATTTGCGATTGATTTGGCTGAGGCAGTGTTTCCTTTTTGTATTTCTTTGGCACCATAAACATCATCGTCATGGAATCTTCCAACGACATAGCCACAGGAGAGGTCATGGCAATATTTTCATTTCTATCATTACCGCCAAAAATATACCCTGCTAAAATTCTAAATCCTGTGCTGGACGCATTTTTATATTCATTGGTAGAAAGCTTTACCGAAGTAAACAAAGTAGCATCATAACTACGAATTTCAAACCCATCGTATTTTTTCTTAACGGTGTAGGGATACATTTCAATATCACTTTGACTTTTTAAAGCATAAACCTGCATCACAATAAATGCAAGGACAACTATTCCGAGTATGATATAAACTATTTTCATGGTGTTTTAATTTAATTACATTTAAGTTAACGTTTGAGAAGGGGAAATGTTTTGATTGTAAAACAACCAAAATATAAAAAGTCCCATTATAAATAATAATACCCTGACCAACCCACCTTCATTCAGACGTCAATAATCGCACCCAATAGCCCACTACTAAATTTACCCTCTTACAACTTTCAGAACATAATCTCTACTAAATTTTCAATGTTTACTAACAAAGTAAAAATCCGAAAAGAAAATTAACAATAAAACTAACTAACTTTGAAGAGCAATAATCTAATAAATGCATACACTACAGAGTATTATTCAACAAAGCCATCAAATCGTATTTCAGGTGGTTTTTTATTTTTTTATTGCTTCAACAAAAGGTCTAATCACTTTCAAACAAGTAATGCATGTCTAAAGCATTTGTTATAGGTGCAGGGATTTCTGGTATTGCTACTGCATTGCGTTTACGTGCTGCGGGAATAGAGGTTGATGTTTTTGAAACCAATGATTATCCCGGAGGTAAACTGCATGCATTTGATTTGAATGGTTATCGTTTCGATGCTGGCCCCTCCCTATTTACAATGCCTGAATTAGTCACTGAGCTTTTTCAGTTATTCGGAGAGTCATCAGCAGATTATTTTGAATTTATTCGTAAAGATTCGGTTTGTAATTATTTTTGGGAAGATGGTATTCGCTTTAATGTAAACTCGAATAGAGAGTTGTTTGCGAAAGAAGCTGCAGCTAAATTTGGTATAGAGACTGAAACCTTGTTAGCCTATTTAAAAAAGAGTCAGAAGAAGTACGAATTAACTTCCCCTTTGTTTCTTGAAAAGTCCTTGCATAAGGTCAGCACGTATTTATCGAAAGATACGCTCAAGGCTTTATTGCAAATGTCTGATATGGGCATTTTCACCAATCTCAATTCGCTTAATCAATCAGAAATAAAGGAACCACATCTCGTTCA
>CANFIN010000100.1 GCA_947447155.1 Bacteroidota bacterium
TCAAGCTCGCTTGAATCAAAATTAACACATAAAATGCAAGCATCGCCCTTCGAGCACCTCAGGTATTAAGTTGATTATTGATTTTTTAAATCTTATTTCTTCGCTTTCCCTTTTACTGGTTTTTCATTTTCGAAGGTGACAATGAATGCATCGGTAAAGCCTGCTTGTATCATTGTTTCTTTTAAGTTCTTCGCCGATTCGTAACTAGTTTCGCTTCCAACAAAATACTTTAACCAGTTTTCTTCGCCGTATGAAGTTAGCATATTTGCATCGGTAATTTGAGATAAGTTTTTCTCAACAACTTCTTTCGGTAGTTTGTTAAATGCACCTATTTGTACTTTATAAAAGAGTCCTTTGTTAACTGCTTTCTCAACGACTTTCAAATCTTTCTTAGCACTTAATTTCTCATAAGACATAGCTCTGATTTCACTTCCATCGCTTGTGTTGCCACCATTGGCAGTTAAGTTTTCATCTACGCTTCCTACTTCAGTTAAGCGCAAATTATTAATGGATAAATTTTCCGCTCCAGATTTATTACGATTCATATAAATATTCTGAATGTAACTTCTGTCAGTAAATTCACCAAAGCGAGCAGTCTCCGATTTAATCTGATATCCTTTTACTTCTACGCTGTAATTGTAAACACCAGTCCCCGGTAACTCAATACTGTATTCTCCGGTTTTGTTATTTGTTTTGATAATTGCTAAGTAGTCAGGATTGTTATTTTTTGTTATAGTAATTGTAGCCTCTTTTAAGTTAGGCTCACCAATGCACTTGAATTTACCAGTTACTGCAATGCTTAATTCCTCTAGGTTGACGTATGGAACTTTAATTACAGTCACTTTCCCTTTTGCAGCATCTCGTTGACTTGTCAGATATGCATATTGATCAACGCCAGATGAAATAAAGCAAAAGTCATCATCTGGAGAGTTAACGGGTGATCCCATATTTTCAGGCTTGCCCCATTTTCTTGATTCGCTGTTATAAACCACTTTGAAAATATCTAATCCGCCAGTTGAATTGTGTCCACGGCTGCTGAAATACAACACACGTCCATCTGAATTACAAGTAGGATAAAGTTCATCATCGTTTGTATTGATAGACGCATCTAGTTTTATTGGGGCGCCCCAGTTTCCGCTAAAATCTTTTTCTACTCTATAAATGTCTTTGCTTTTATTCTCTTTTGATGCACTGAAATACATTACTCTACCATTAGCACTTAAAAAGATAGTTGGTTTGTCAGCTTTAATACTTTTGCTGTCTTTGATAATTTGATCAGGCATACTTAACAACTTACCTGCATCAGCAGAAAACTCATATTTGGAATAAAAATTTGCTGCATCTGTGATATCATCTTCTAATATTTCAGAAAATAAATTAGTGTCTAAAAGATTCTTAGCATTCACCACCATTGAAATATGCGTAGCAATATCAAATGGATCGTTTGCTTTTTTGCCGATGATGGATGCATATTCTGAAAATGCTTTTGCCGCTTCATCAAAGTGGTATGTCAGGTGACAAGCTCTTCCATAATAATAGTAAATATCTTCAGGCGTTTTTTCGTTGTTCATTGCTTTCTTCAGATAGGGAAGAGCTGCTGTTTTATCCGCATCAATAATTAATGCACAAATACCATAATAGTAATTGTACTTATAGTTATTGGGGTTCTTGCTTAAAAGCTCCGAGTAAAGTGCTGACGCTTTTTCGTATTGCTTTGCTAAATACAACTTTTCAGCTGCTTTCGCTTGTTCTGTTTCTGTCATGCCAGTAGAAAATTTAATCGGCTTGACAAACGATGTTGCTTTTAATTGGGTTGCTCCAAATACAAAAAATGCTGATGCAATGGTTAAGGAAAGTAGGAACTGTCTCATAGGACTATGTTTTTAAATTCAAAGCTTTGTACGGACTTGATAAATAAACAGTTTCAGATTTGGCAAAGTAAAGTAACTGAATGCTTAACTTTATAAAAATTTTCTAGTTGACTGAATTGTAGCGGTGTAAGATAATTCTTAAATCGCGGATAAGTTGATTTAGTTATTTTTTTTAGAAAGAAAGCCCACTTTCGACTCTTGATGATTCAATAAGCGTTCGATGTTTTTCTGATGGGTTACGAACACTAAAATACAAACAAATATTGAAAAAATGTTTAAGCTTGGTACCGATTCCTGGTAAACAAACATTATGGAAACAGGAAATGATAATGCCGCTAATAAAGAACTAAACGATACATAATGCGTCATCAGTAAGGAGATCGTGAATACACCCGCACAGATTCCTGCGGCACCCAAATGCACGGCACATAAAATTCCTAATAAGGTGGCTACTCCTTTACCGCCTCTGAATCCTGCAAACAAAGGATAAATATGTCCGATTAATGCTGCCATTGCCAAGCATAGTTCCAGATTCATAAACTGTTGGGTGTTCGGGTAATATTTCGCGGTTAGCCAAACTAATTTAACAGCTAAAAATCCTTTAAAAATATCCATGAATAAAACTGGAAATCCTGCTTTCTTACCTAATACACGGAAGGTATTGGTCGCACCAGCATTTCCGCTGCCATAATCACGCACATCAATGTTATACATCATCTTTCCAATCCAAACTGCGGAAGGGATAGAGCCTAACATATAGGCTAATATGATCAAAGAAATAGTAGTGAAGCTAATCATGTTGAATCAAAAATAGTTAGAATATGCTTTTTTATTAAGCAATCTTTAATTTTTTATTAATAAATTGATAATACCTCTTGTTTAGTGTTTGAAATTCAGCTGTTTAATTTTTCTTATTCTGTATCGGTCTCTGTAAATCTAGCTTTGAATTCATTCTTTTTACGATCAGTGCTTAATATGTATTCAAAAGAAGGCAAATCCCCTTTTTTGTCAGCAATGCGCTTGTCGGGTTTCATATTATTAATCGCATCGTTGAATTTTATATCCGAAGAGCATGATTGCAAAATTCCACGACTATAAGTGAAGTACCACCAGTTGCCCTGGTCAGCTTCTAAGTAAAGGTTAAAGATGTCTCCATTTTTACGTTTTTGGATTTCCAAGTAGCCGTTTAATTGTCGACTGATTGTATTCTTATCAATGAATCCTATTCCAATAGGTCCAATCGATTTAAAGCTCTCAGTATTTTTATTCCAATACATTTTTAAATCGGTAAGGTAGAGTGTCTGTTGTAATTCCTGAGGAACTTTTTTAGGGGCTCCATAAAGTGCAAACTCAGAAACCATCTTATCTGCTTTCTCAGTTCCAACAATTGCACGCATACTTCTTGTCCAGATTGATCTTGTATCATTCGTTGGTTTTAAGGTGCTATTATCAGATATGTTAGCTGCCATCATTTTTAATGCATCATTATTAAACATAAAGTCTAAACCTAATAATACATCTAACGCAGTTGAGTCATTCATTGTATTATAACTTACTCTACCGTTAAAGGTAGTTTTCAGTTGTCCCAAATTAAAACCTGGACTTAATTCTCCTTCAGCTATCACATAGCAAGAATCATTTTTTAATGAAATACTATTTCCTGGTAAATCAGGATTCGCAATTTTCTGTTTACTTGCAATATAATAGCTGTTGGACTTGTCATTATAACTCAAATATCCATTTACAGCCACCATTGCTGAATCGTTGTTTTTTTCCTTCGGAGAAATAAATCCTGGGTAGTAACCCGAACTATCATTGCTTAAGAAAATCCCAACTCCTAAGCGTTCTCCATTTTCGTTGCGAGGCTCATTAACAGGAATCGTTAAATTTTTAATATCAATATCTGACTTAAATCCGAACCAATTGATGGAAAGTCCTGCCGTACATAAATGTTTTACACTCGCAAAGCCATCAAAGTTTAATAATGGATTAGACGCATTTATCTGCACTCTTCCTTTATATTGAATGTTGGTGCTTAACTGAAAGTTTTCCGTTTCAGGAATATTTCCGTTGGCGTATGTTTGCTTTGATGTATCAACGCCAATTCGTTCTAACGAAATCAAATGTGGCGTACCTGCGTGATCGTTATAAGCATACTGGCCAGTTCCTTCATATTCTTTTCTTCCTTTAATCTGTATTTGCGCTCCTGTGATTGTGTGGTATTTGCTGACTACATTCGCAATTACTTTCGCACTAAACAACGGGCGCATATAAGCATCTTTCTCGATGATGATAGTAGCAGTGTCATTCGGTTGAATACTTGCATCAGCAACTAAGATCTCTTTTACTTTACGAGCTTTAATCAAATAATCGTTTAGGTTATAACGCGCAAGACCTGCATTCCAGCGAAGCGAATCCTGAAATGCATTTGTTGAAACAAAGTCAGATCCTTCGATATTAAGTTTTGTTTTGTCAACATTTTCATCACCAAACTCGACTTCGTTTTTATCGATGAACCATTTAAACTGTGCAATGTAACAGATGTATTGATTTAATGGAAAACTAACGTAGGAGCCCTTTCCATTAGATAAGAAATTTCCAAAACGATTAACTAAATCAATTTTAGCATTTACATTTTTTGTCTGAATTGCTAATACGGATTCTATATCTGATTTTAATTTGAAGTCGGCAGTATCGGAACCATAAGCATCTTGTTTAAACCAGAAATTTCTTGCTTCTAAGTTCGAGGCATCAAACTTCGCATCTCCATTTCCACCTAGTCCTTTTGAAGCAAGTAATAAATTACCCGTTAAAGAAACTTGTTTGTTATATACTGCAATTGGTTCAGATGTCATATAAATATACATCTCATCTTTTTTAGGTCGCCAGTTAATTGCTGTCTCTTTGCCTTGTGCATCTGGGAATCCAACACCTGCAATCATTTCTTTTCTTAAATCGAATGCAGTATTTTGCATATTCGTTGAATCAAGGAAGAAAACAATTTCTTTCGATGTACTTGATGAACTTAAATAATCTACTTTACCATCTCCTAATAGTCCACCATAACTTAAGTCGATATGATTGGTAAAGGTTCCTTTCCCACTGTACATCGGATATCCTTCGCTCGGCGAGTTGCGTTCAAATCCGAATGAATAATCAGGACGAATAACCGCCATTTCTTTGATGTCCGGAAATATTCCTCCTGATACAAATGTTCCTGCGAATTTCATCCCGCCTGAAGAGAAGTTGTCCAATGAATCAATTGTGAAAGGTTCAATTTTAAAATAAAATTTATTTCTGTCGTATACACCACCATATATAGATGGATGGTCGTAATACACATACGACTCTTTATCACTTACAAATTTCGGATACTGCGAATAGCTTTTTCTACTCGATTTATTATTTAAACTATCGATGTACAAAACACCCGATACATTTTGAAGTGTACTCTTTAATGGAATCAACTTCGGATTACCATTTTCATCCAACTCATTATCTGACACCACTTTCAAACGAATAGAATCGATTGTTGCTAAATTGAATTTAAACTGATCGTAAATAAACTCGAATTTTTTTCCAAAGAAATCAGAGCGACCAGCATGCACTTTACCTGAGAATTCAAAGTCGCGGTTTTTCTTTAACTTGATTTGTTGGTTCTCGGGAGTTACCCAAACAGCTTGCGTATCACTTAAAAATATTCGAGATACACCTTCCATATCTAAATCGAAATTCAATAAATTTAATTTTGCATTTGCCTTAGCAGATATTAATGAACTGATTTCAATTTTATCGTAATCTATTTTTTCTGTTTTCGCTTCAAGATAATATAATACTTTATCTTTTGCCATTGCACTCGATGTTTCCGCATCATACGTTAAGAAACCTTTGTTAGCTAAAAATATCATTAATGATTTTGCTTCCGACTCTGCAACGCCTAACATCTGCGCGAGCGTAGCTGAATAAATCACATCGCCATAAGTTTTGTTGTATTTATAAATTAATTGCAAAGGGTTATAATCTCCTAAACCTTGTAGTTGGCGAAAGCGATCATCAGAAAATAAATTTTCTGATTCAAGCATCATCTTACTTGCTCCAGCGCCTGAAATCATTTTTAATTCCATCAATGGGTCGTCAATCTTCCAAAAAATCCCATCTACATACATATCTACTTTATGAAAGGAATTGAAAAAGGGCATACTCATCCCGGTAGAGTTATCTATAATCAAACTTACCTGACGATCTTTATTTACATATCTAAAATCGAGTGATGGATGATAGATACTATCGTTGTCAAAATAAATTATTGCGGTTGCATTCTGCGCACTTAGTCGCTCAGGACGAACAACGAAACTTTTACATTGCACACTCAATTGTATTTTGTTGTTGCGTTTGAAATTCAAAGTTGCTTTTTGATCTTTTGACCCAGAGCCAATCATCTTAGAACCTTGCTGTGAAAAACCTCCGATATAATCAGCGTCTTTAATTAATTCTTTGATGGTTAAATTGGCATCATAACTTTGAAAACGAGGGTAGGTAGCATTACTTGAATCGGCATTTGCTAAAATCTTATCTGTTACTTTTCCTATCAAAGCAGCATTAAAATATTTTTTATTGTAGAATTGAACGGAGTCGGATGAATATATACTACTTGTAACATCAATGGTAGTATTTCTTAAATTAGCATACGCTTCTTCCTCGGGAATTCCAGCTCGCATCCAATTAACTTTACCACCTGTTCCGTAGAATTTCTTTATTAATGGATAGTAAACTCCTTGAATATTGTAAATAACACTACTATCTGATTTTGCATAGCAGGTTAAATTCATCGAAGGGAAATTAACTCGCGGCACTGAATCGAAATCAAAAATAAAATTATTTGTTCCAGCCATCCATTTTGTAGATGATGATTGATATAAAATATTTCCACTGAACAATCCTGAGCAAATTTCAATGTAATCACTGAAGTATTTTGTTTTTCCAAAAAGCATTTTATCTAAACTGCTATGCCACTTCGTAAACATCTCAGCCGATTTTCCTGATTCGGAAAAACCAATTAATGCTTCGATGTAATTGCTGAAATCAGGAAATGGTTTTAGTCGTTTTTTTAACATGTCGTTACATGTTTTAATAACAACAGTTTGCTGATCCGCTGTGAATTTGGGTTGTTCGAGCCAGACTAATTCGAAACGGTCTGTTAGTTTTTCCGTTTCTTTCTTATTCGTTAATTCGAGGTAAGCTTTTATTTCTTTGAAAAAAGTGGGAGCATCAGCAGAGAATGGTTTCTGCACTTGGGAATATCCAGCAAAAGGAAGAATAATTAACAGTGATAAAAGTAATTTTTTCATTCGTGATTATTGTTTTTTGAAGGTAGCACAACACCAATCATTTTGTGAAGTATGTTGTAAATAGTCGATGTGGTATTGGGTAGCTTTTGTTTTGATAACGGATAAATCCGAAGTATAATATCCACTGGTGATTAATAATCCTCCTGCATTTAAAGAGGCCGCATATTTATCTAAATCATTCAAGATAATATTCCTGTTAATATTCGCTAA
>CANFIN010000101.1 GCA_947447155.1 Bacteroidota bacterium
GAAAAAATATTTGAAAATATATAGTTAAATAAAAAAGAAAATAATTTTATAATATTAAGATATGTCAAAATATGCAATAGCAATACACGGTGGAGCAGGCACAATTTTAAAAAGCACAATGACTCCTGAAAAAGAAGTAGCTTATACGCAAGCTATGCAAGATGCAATTAATGCAGGTGAAACTATCTTAAAAAACGGTGGTGCCGCTTTAGATGCTGTTGAATTAGCGATTGTGTCATTAGAAAACAATCCGTTATTTAATGCAGGAAAGGGTTCCGTTTTTACCAAAACTGGCAAACACGAAATGGATGCTTGTATTATGAATGGGAAAGATTTAACTGCGGGTGCTGTTGCAGGTGTTAGCAATATTAAAAATCCGATTAGTCTTTCGAGAGCAGTGATGGAAAAATCAGAACATGTATTTTTAGCAGGGTTAGGCGCTTTAGATTTTGCAAAAAAAATAAATGCAAAGTTTGAAGATGATGATTACTTTTTTGTTCAGATGCGTTATGACCAATTACAAATGGCATTAAAAAGTGACACCATGATTTTAGATCATATAGAAGATACATTTGAAACTGGAGAAAAGAAGTTTGGGACAGTTGGGGCTGTTGCAATTGATATTCATGGTAATTTGGCTGCCGGTACAAGTACAGGCGGTATGACTAATAAAAATTATGGTAGAATAGGAGATACTCCAATGGTTGGTGCTGGTACCTATGCTAATAATACATGTGCTATTAGTTGTACGGGTCATGGCGAATTTTTTATTCGTTCCGTTGTTGCTTATGATATTTCTTGTTTAATGGAATATAAAGGTTTGTCTTTAAAAGAAGCCTGTGATATAGTGGTAATGGATAAATTAGTGAAGATTGGCGGTGAAGGTGGTTTAATAGCTATTGATAAAAATGGAAATATTGAATTACCGTTTAATTCAGAAGGAATGTACCGTGCTAAAAAAACATTTGGAAGTGATGTGTTTATTGGGATTTATAAATAATTTGGGTTACTATTCATAAAAACATAAAGCGTCGCTTTATATTTTTATGAAGACTTGATTATTTTATGCAGCCAAATCAGATGGTTTTTGAATCGTTAGTTTTTTGTTTTTTAAATCGTAATGATCTCCTAAAGCCATAACGTGTACAGTTAAATTTTCAATTGAAACTGGTTCGCCCATATTAACATCGCTTAGATTTGTGTTTTTCATTTCTGTAGCATCTACAAGCATGATTAAGCCAGATCCAATTGCTTCCATATTATTGCCATTTGTAATTAATAGCCCCGCATCTTCTCCAAGCCCAACTCCTAAATTAATTGGATTACTTGCGCAAGCGTATAATAATCTACCAATACGTCCACGTTGAACAAAATGTGTATCAATAATTACATTATTAATAAATCCTAAGCCTCCTGTTATTTTTACTTCACCTTTATGTAAAGCCTCAGAACTTTTTCCCTGATAAATCATGTTATTTGAGCTTGCAGCTGCACCAGCCGATGTTCCAGAAATAACAAAATCTTCGTTTTTATATTTTTCAAGTAATAAATGATGAAAAGTTGTGCCTCCAAAAATAGCAGTTAAACGCAATTGATCACCACCAGTAAACATGACTACATCAGCATTTTTTAATCGTTCAACATTTTCAGGAGAATTAGCTTCCTCCCTTGATTTAATGTTTAATACGCCTACATTAAAAACATCTAATTGAGCAAATGCTTTCACGTATTCTTCTCCAACTTCCTCAGGAATACTTGATGCTGTTGTGATAATTTCAAAACGAGACAAATTGTTTTTAATTGATTCAGTAGTAATTCTTTTGAGAATTCCTTTTTCAAAAAACTTTAAATTTCTTTTTAAATCAGCTTCGCTTTCAGAAAAACTGCCTCTATCTACTGAGCCACCTATGATTACTAATTTTCCTTTTGGGTTATTCATTTTTAATATTTATAGAGCAAATTTAACCTTATAGACTCATAAAATTTGTCCCATAAGCCTTATTTATCACTTTATTTTAAACAGATTTTTGTTTAAATAAATAATTTGAACTATTTTAATCAAAATTACATGTACTATGAAAATCCTTGAAATTAAAACACTTCGCGGACCTAACTATTGGTCTAATTACAGAAAAAAACTAATTGTCATGAAATTAGATTTGGAGAATTTAGAAGAATCTCCTACCAATAAAATTGATGGCTTTTCTGATAGATTAGAAAAATTGATTCCTTCAATGCATAGGCATCGTTGTTCTAAAGATTATGCCGGTGGTTTTTTTGAACGTGTTAAAGAAGGAACATGGATGGGCCATGTTATTGAACATATTGCTTTAGAAATACAGTCCATGGCAGGAATGGAGTGTGGGTTTGGCCGAACTAGAGGTACTAGTAAAGAAGGGATTTATAATGTTGTATTTTCTTATATGGAAGAAAATGTTGGGTTATTTGCAGCAAAAGCTTCAGTGAAAATTGCAGAAGCGTTAATTGATAATACTGAATATGATTTAGAAGCTGATATTAAAATGATGCGTCAAATGCGTGAGGAATCTCGTTTTGGACCAAGTACTGGAAGTATAGTTGATGAAGCGGTTGCTCGTGATATTCCTTTTATTCGTTTAAATAGCGAATCTTTAGTGCAATTAGGTTATGGTAAAAATCAAGTGCGATTTAGAGCTACCATGACGGATAGAACATCTTCTATTGCTGTGGATTTAGCCAGTAACAAGGATGAAACAAAAAAAATGTTAGAAGCTGCTGCCATTCCTGTTGCTAAAGGAATGTGTATAATGTATGAATCTGAGGTAGAGGAAGTCATTGCAAAAGTTGGCTTTCCTTTAGTATTTAAACCTTTAGATGGTAATCATGGAAAAGGCGCTTCTATTAATGTAAAAACTTTGGAAGAAGCTATAGCTGCATTTGAACATGCTAAGAAATATTCTAAAAAAATTATTGTCGAAAAATTTATCACAGGTTATGACTTTAGAATATTAGTTATTAATAACCGTTTTATTGCAGCAGCATTACGCGAACCAGCTCATGTTATTGGTGATGGCGTTTCTAATATTCTGCAATTAATCGATACTGAAAATAAAGATCCACGCCGTGGTTATGGCCACGAAAATGTTTTAACCGAAATTAGTATTGATAGAGAAACGGAGGAACAATTATTAAAATACAATTATACGCTAGATACCATCTTGAAAAAAGATGAAAAGTGCTATTTAAAAGGAACAGCTAATTTAAGTACAGGCGGCACTTCTACAGATATCACTGATATTGTTCATCCACATAATATTTTTATTTGTGAACGCATTTCACGTGTTATTGGCTTAGATATTTGTGGTATTGATATCATGGCAACTAATTTAAGCGAACCATTAGAAATTACTGGAGGCGTTGTTTTAGAAGTAAATGCTGCTCCTGGATTTAGAATGCATTTAGCACCTGCAAATGGATTGCCTCGTAATGTGGCAGCTCCTGTTATTGATATGTTATATCCAACTGGTAAATCATGTCGTATTCCTATTATTGCCATTACAGGTACTAACGGGAAAACAACTACCACACGATTAATTGCACATATTGTAAAAAATAATGGATTCAGAGTTGGTTTTACTACTTCAGATGGTATTTACGTTCAAAACTCTATGTTAACTAAGGGCGATACAACAGGCCCGGTTAGTGCGGAGTTTGTTTTAAAAGACCCTACTGTTGAGTTTGCAGTTTTAGAAACGGCTCGTGGTGGTATTTTACGTTCAGGTTTAGGTTTTGGTAAATGTGATATTGCTGTGGTTACTAATATTCAAGAAGATCATATGGGTTTATCGGATATTAATACCTTAAAAGAAATGGCAAACGTAAAAGGTGTTGTGGCTAGAGCTGTGAAACGTGATGGTTACGCTGTATTAAATGCGGATAACGAACATTGTGTTTATATTTCAAAAACGACGGATTGTAAAATTGCATATTTCAGTTTAAATGAAAACAATCCTGTTATTGTTGAACATTGCAAAAAAGGTGGTATTGCTGCTATATACGAAAACGGATATATTACAATTAAAAAAGGTGATTGGAAATTTAGAGTAGAAAAAGCATCTCACGTTCCTTTAACATTTGGTGGTAAAGTAACGTTTAATATTTATAACGTTTTAGCAGCTACCTTAGCAACGTATGTTTATGGATTTACTATTGAGGATATTAAAACAAATTTAGCAACCTTTATTCCCTCTGCAGCTCAAACACCAGGACGAATGAATATTTTTGATTTTAAAGAATATAAAGTCATGATTGACTTTGCTCATAATGCAGATGGGTTTATGGGCATTAAAGAATTTTTATCAACCATTGAATCTCCATACAAAATAGGAATTATTACAGGCACAGGAGATAGAAGAGATGATGATATTAGAAATATGGGAAGACTTTCAGCGCAAATGTTTGATCATATTATTATTCGTCAAGATAAATTTTTGAGAGGACGCCAAGCGGATGATATTGTTAAATTATTAGTTGAAGGAATACAAGAAGCTAATCATAAACAATCTTATGAATACATTCCTAAAGAAGTTGAAGCTTTAAAACATGCATTATCTTTAGCGAAACCTGGAACATTTATTACAGCATTAAGTGATGTAATTGATAATGCAATTGATTTAGTGCAGTCGTATTTAGATAAAGAAAGAGGAGTTTAATTTTTTAAAAATAATTATATGCGCATAAACAAATACTTACAATTGTTTTTAAACGCTTACCTGAGTTTAAATATAATCTTTTTTTAGTTATGATTAATTACAATAAACTCCTCTCAATTGTATGAGAGGAGTTTTCTTTTTTGGTTTATTTTTTTATAGTAGCTAAAACTTTAGTGGACGGATATTGTAATAGGATTTTTTAAAACTGTATTATTCATTGTGTCGTTTTTTTTGCCTTGCACCTAACGTTTCGCGTGTGGCCGACGGCCAGCCCGCCGAGTCAATATATATAAAAAACATTTCGGGCGGGCTGGCGGTCATACGCTGTTAGCGTTTCGTTGGCCTTTAAATAAAATTGATTAGTTAACTTATAAATAATTATATAATGCCATTTTTAAAAATCGACCGCTTCGCGGTATTTATTAAATGGTTAAATAGTTGAATAGTTAAAAAGCCCGAACTGCACGCACATAGCGTGCGCTGTTCTTATTGAAGCTGTAGTCGGCATACCCAACGTTGAAGAAGAAGGCCCACGCGTAGTTACTGTTGTTCTCCGTACTACTCCAATAGTGGGCCAGAAATGGTAAAACTGTTGCGCCTCCAAGTGTTGATAAGGATTTATTTACATTAAAGCGGTTATGCCAAAGAAGGCTTAGTTCATCAATTGATGGCAGATACCAGTCACTTTGGCCCCCATTGGATGAATTTAAACAAAAGCTTGCGGCACTGATTGTGTGACCAACCTGTCCTACGATGGCGTTGCTATTACTTAGCCCGTCCCAACTACTTTGAGCAGGTGGTCCAATTAAAGTTGCATTTACGTTACTCCAAGCTTGGCCCGTACTCAAATCTGTTTTATCCACTATTAATCCATGTTCAACACCTGCATTGTCTTTCCACAAATGAAAAATTACGCCACCGCCAAATGCTTCACCTATGTAGTGCCCCCCCCCTGTACCTGACGGACCCTGCGGACCTGTAGCACCTGCTGGACCAGTTAAACCAATCGGACCTTGAGGACCTTGAGGACCAGGAGTATTATTACCTGCTGTTACAGCATATAACGCATAAGGTACGCTCAACAATTGGCTTGTTCCTGATATTGTATAATTTAACCCACCTGTTGGGTCGGTTTCAGTTTTAACAAAATAAGGTCCGTTTGCCCAGTCAATAGTTGCGAAGTTCCCCGACACAACCGTTCCACCCCCAATTTCAATACTTGCTAAACCGTTGGCGTTTGTTGTGGGTGTTTGTGTTTCCACATACACTGCTATTCCGCTCGTTGAAGTTTGTAAAATGCTAATTCGCATACCTACGGCAGAGTTAGTTACTAACGTATTTGAACTATTGCGAATTACCGCCTGATAGCTCATTTTGTTTGGTGATTGAGCATATAGGCTTGAAGAAATTATTATAGCTGCAAAAAGGATAAAAAATTGTTTCATGATTTTTTAATTTTTGATGATTTTAAATGATTGAATGTTTTTGTTGTCTTGGTTTACAACATGAATGAAGTAGGTAGCAGAGGACAAGCTATTCATGTTTATTTGTGTTTGCTGCGCTGTTACTTGGCCATTGCTTAATTGCTTACCCTGTATATCAAATAACCGATACGCCAATTTTTCATTGTTGAAGTCGCTTATTTGTAAGGTTAAATTTTCCGTTGTTGGGTTGGGGAATGCAGTTAGCGAAATATTTAGCTCTGTCTCCTTAATGCCAACTGTAAAAATTTCGTAGGCATGTTGAACGCCCTGAGCTACTCTTCCATTACTGCCCGTGTTGGTTGTGTATAATAATTGTCCGATGCTGTAACCAACAGATCCACCACTACCAATGGCATCACCACCAGATGCATTTGTAGATTCTTGGGCTTGTGCAAAGCCCGTCCATAGCAGACCTGCCGTGAAGAGAATTATGGTTCTTGATTTGTATTTTGACATCTGACTTGTTTTTTATTTTCTTAACTCTTTTTAAAAGGCTTTTCGGATTTCACCTTTCAAATTTATTGTTTTTTTTTCAGTCGAGTTAACCAATGAACGCCAACTACCATACACACGCTATAAAACTTCCTTATCAGGTAGTATATGGTTGTATTGGCGCAGGTTTGTTTCGTATATTTTTTTGATGCAATGGATAGTTGAATTTGCCTTATTCCTTCAAAAATACTCCTTTCCCCTATTCCATCCAACTGTTTTATGCTACCCCCTAAAAAATATTTTACAGGAAACTTTTTTTGTGTTTAAAGTTTCTGTAGTTTTGCAACCGGAAGTGAGTAGGCTTCCGATGAATCGTAATTTTTAAATTTAACAAGGTGTCCAACGACTGTAGAATTCTGGAATGTGCGCAAAAGCTGTTTAGTCGCTTTGGACTGAAAAGCGTCACCATGGATGATATTGCCAGAGAAATTGGCATGTCGAAAAAAACCATTTATCAGCAGTATGCCGATAAAGATAAACTCGTGCACGCTTACTTCGATAAGGAAAAGCAAGAGCAAATAAGCATGATGGAGGAAATTTCGAAAAACTCTAAAAATGCTATCGAAGAAATCCTGAATGCCATGCAGTTCATGGGTAAAACGTTTTCGCGTATCAACCCCAACCTTTTCTATGATATGCATAAGTATCATCATGA
>CANFIN010000102.1 GCA_947447155.1 Bacteroidota bacterium
GGAACTCCTTTCTTTTTATGTCAAGAGGTTTGTAATCATTAACCATTGAGTACCAGAAAAGCAATTTTTGATTATAATTGTTTTCATAGGTTGGTTTTAATACTGAAAAATATTTTATCCAATATTTTAGTAATTGATTAAATTTTTCAGTGTGGTCTTGTAAATTATCCCAAAATACAGGATCTCCTTGCTTGCTTGGTCGCCCACCGGCTTGTCCTTCCAATTTTTCAATGCAATGCAACAGTGGTGAACTGCTCTGCCAACCTTCTTTTGCACTATTATTTTTAGTTACAAATATGAAGTGTGGATTTCCGAAGCTTTGAATAACTTTTCCGGTGTTGATATTAACAAGCAAGGAATTATTTTTAGGAAGATTTTTAGTGTAAGAATAATCACACACATTTTTAGTAAGCTTATTAATAGCATATCCTATAATACTTCCTGCTATGAGACTATCACCCCAGTATTTTACATATGGATTTTTTGAACGACTTAAAAACATTCCAGGCAATATACCAATCATCATTTTAATGTCTGGGTTATATTCTTTGAGGTAGGCTGTTTGTAGTATCGAAACTCCAGATGTTGCAACAATGAATGAATTTTGTATTTCTTTATTTTTCATGATTTATATTTTTCAATCACACGTCAAATATTATACCGCTGTTCATTCTGCTTTTTTGTCAGTAATTCGACTGTCTTGTCCTAAAATAGGTTTACACAAAAAAGTGTAAAAATGGACCACACAACAACTGAAAAAAGAGTACGGTATTTTACCGATTCAGAGAAACACAGGATAATACAAGATTGTCTAATCTGTCTTGTTATCGTTCTCGCCATTTGCTTTCTAATCCCATAAAATCCTCCAAATGATACACTGAGTCAGAATAAGAGAAAAGAATGGTTCGGTCGTCAACAATTGTGTATTTTTTTCTTTTTTCAACCGGCAACTTTTGTATGTCTGTAAAATATTTTAATGGAACAATAATTACACGACCATCTTCAAGTTTCAGGGATATTTTTCCCACGCTATCGAATTTTAATTTTTCGATACAAATTTTGGTGTTTTTAAGTGTAGTTGTCATTTATTTTAATTTTATAGTAGTTGTTTTTTGACCATTTATAAGCTACCCTATTCATGTATTTCAATTACTTAACTCCTAACCAAGTGCTACTAAATAAAATTGCGCTTATTTCTTGAATATACATATTATTTAAATAAAAAAACAAGCTTATATATTTAAATTCCCAATTTTAATTAGTATATTTGATTTTTTATTTAAAAAAACATTTTATGAAAAATATCAAAAAAACTGCTTTAATCTGCCTGATGTATTTGCTCTCACAAACAGGATATGGACAAAGTGTAGACCCTAAAATTTATACTTCTCCAGTTGCTATCGGTCCTACAGGTATTACTGCAAGACAAACAGGGAACGATGTTATCGGATCAAGTATGGGAACATTCAGAGTATTCGTTAACGATGGCGATAGGTTCCTATATTGGGCAAACAATACTTCAACTTTTTATTCAAGTTCTGTAGCTTACGCAGCAACACTCGTTAATGACCCGGATGTTGCGTTAGTAACGTGGAACGATACAGCATATGCAGTTGTTGTATATCATGATGTCGGCACAGGATTCTTTTGTAAGGTTTTCAAATGGTCCGGTACAGCATTTAATGTTGTTTACCAAAATGGCTTATTGACAGGCAGTTTTACTAATGACTGTGCAATTAATGTTGACGGTGATCTTTATGGTAATTATGTAATTACCTGGAATGATACATCAGGAGGAATTTGGTACGCAACGGGAGATGCACAAAACAACATTACTCATATTGATTCTATATGTAACTCTTCGTATCCAAGCAAATATAAATGGCCCGATGTTGCATTATTTAATGATGGCACTTCAAATGTTGCCACATTTTCGTATGTTGATTCTCCTAGCACCTTATGGGTTGAACAACATGCATTTAGCCTGTTAGCCGCAGGTACGATTACTCCGATATCACCAACTCCCCTAAACTATAGTGCTGCTACTGGTGAACATTTTGAAATGTATCCCAGAGTTGCTTGTCCTCCACCAGCAGGAGCATCTTCAGACTGGACTGTAGTAGCACAAAGTGCAGACAAGCCTACTTCTTCAAGAATAATGGGATGGAATTGTAATAGTGGTACTGTTAATGCGTATGATTACACGAATCCTGGAGTTTTATTTTGGGATAACATGACAAACCAAAATAACTACTTTCCTGCAGTAACATATGATCATTTTTACCCTTCTGGTTCGCATCCTATCTGGATAGGATGGACATATGCTAATTCAGGATTAAGTGGTAATACCAATTTCGATAATTCAGATTTTGTACTTGGGATACCTTGCGATCCCAATGGTGCACCAACTAGCACTGCCATTTTTGAGCTGCAAACCGGGCAGGTCACAAATGATTACTCCGAGGCACTTTCCCTCGCAGGTTGTCATAATTGCGATATTATGATGACCTATTGGATGAATTATACATTAGGTGGTTCTAGTTTTCAACAGGGCAATTATTTAGAAATTACCAATCCAACTTCATGCTCTAGCTCATTTAGGGCTTCAAGTAATGATAATTCATATATAACTAATAATCAAGTTAATATTCAGTTATTCTCAATTATGGGTGTTCTTATAAATGAATCAACTATTGAAAGGGATGAAATTAAATCTTATCTTAGGGGATACAGCGAATTACCGGGTGTCTTTATACTTAGCGCAACGGATAAATCAGGAAAGAACGATACTCGTAAAATAATATTCAAGCCTTAATCAAATTTTCAAATGAGATACTTTCTTCTATTAATTGCCATGGGTTTAATATATGGAAATCTTAATGCACAGACATACCAATTCTTGGGCTCCAAAGTATATGGAGGTGATAAGGGTGAAGAGTGCCACCATATGCTCAAGTTCAATGAAAACAAACTGCTTTTAATAGGAGAAAGCACTTCAGGTGTTTCTGGCAATAAAACAGTTCAAAGATGTGATAGTCTTGGAACACGTACTGATATTTGGGTTGTTATGGTCAATACACAATTCAATATATTATGGCAACTTTCTTTAGGGGGAGATTTAAATGACCAGGATGCTACAGCAATAAATGTAGGTAACGGTAATATTTTGATTTCTTTTACATCAGATTCAGATAGTTCATGTAATAGACTTACTCAAAGAACTGGTGGTAGGGATATACTTTTGTATTTAGTTGACAGTTTGGGCTCGATTATCTGGGAAAAGAATTTTGGGACAGTACTAAATTGTAATGGAGTTCATCTCACAAAGTTATCTGATGGTAATTTCATTATGCTAACTTCAACCAATGGTGGGATAGGTATTGATAAAACAGGTATATCTCATGGGCTCAACGATATTTGGTTGGTAAAGTTTCAACCAAACGGTAATATACTTTTTGACAAGACCTATGGAGGAGGCAACAATGAATTGCCTTCGCCTGTAGAAAATCAATATCACTTTGGGCTCATAGAATCGAGTCCTAATGAAATAACAATTTTTACTTATACATTGAGTTCAATGGACTGGGATGTTAGCGATACTTTACATGGATTCAATGATATTTGGATGTTTACCATAGATTCTTTGGGAAATAAACTATCAGATTTTTGTTATGGGGGAATTGGCTCAGATTTATTCACTACCTCCTCAAAATCAACTAGTGGCTATTTAATAGGTGGCACCACAAATTCTCCACAAAGTGGTTCAATTAGCCAACCTCCTACAGCTGCAGGTTATACTGGATGGATAATATCAGTGGATCGTAGTGGTAACAAAGTTTGGGATAGAAGATATCAAGGTGGCATAAATTCTTATAACGGTAATTTATTTGTAGCAATTATGGATATTATCCCTGCGTCAAATGGCGATTTCTGGGTTACTGGCTTATGTAATACTGATGCTGGAAAGGATGTATCAGAGCCACCTTATGGAGAGAAGGATGCCTGGGTATTTAAGATGGATAGTATGGGAAATGTACTTTGGGACAAACGTTTCGGTTCTACAAAAAGAACCCAGACCTCAAATAGTGTATTAATGGCAGACAGTTCCATTTTCTTGTTTTGTGCAGCAGATACGGGAAGAACTAATGTAAAGGCCGAACATGGTTATGGAAGAACAGATTATTACCTGGTGCATTTCAGTTACGCAAATACAACGCCTTTATCAGAAATTGAAATCAAGCAATCACAAATCCAGCTTTACCCGAATCCTACCAAAGATATTGTTAATGTAAATTATTTGGATGGGGCCTTACCCGATAAATTAGAAATGTACGATTTCCAGGGTAAGTTGCTTCGTTCATTTAATGCACAAAACAATAGTATAGATGTTTCTCACTTATCACCATCAATCTACATTATAAAATTTGTTTATACCGAAGGGGCAATTTTCAAAAAATTCGTTAAGCAATAAGGTTATGCATTTTATCTATTATTTTGAAACCTCTTTTTTTAATTGAACAACCGGGTCCGATGAAATACCATGGCGTAGGCCAACACGTTTATCGTTTTTTGAAGGTGGCTTTTCTGCAGCTCCGTGTAGAAATGATTTTGATACTTTGATTTATAACAAAACGATAAATAAATTTAAGGAGCGGTTGGCTATTAAAAATATTTAGGTGGGGAAGGAGTTTATTATAGGCTTATTTACATTTGATAAATCATCCCTGCCCACAGTAGCCAGCTTTTCCATACACGAAACCGTTATACTGCAAAAGCCAAATTCGATATCAACTCTTCCAGTTATCAGATAAATTCCTCTTCCACGAAAAGGGTGTTGTTTATGTACTACAGGGAAATGGGTGGTGTCTACAAAGGCTTTTTCTTCATCGATAATGGTTTGCTTATTTGCAATGGGCGTCAACAAACACAGCACTTTTCCGCCTGACGCCCTAGGTGCTGTTATCGGTGCGCTTTTATTTTTCTGCGTTTATTAGCCAATCTATCGCATTAATTTTTTTTATTCCATTATATGTCCCAGTGTCGTAGTCCATTGTTATTAGGAGCTTTTCATAATGATCAGCTATATTCTCAAATGGGGCTAATTCACGCTCTAAAGTCTTTATGTTTTGTACTGTCTGTGAAACTTGAATGTATTGGGTAAAACCATTATTATTTCGCACTACAAAATCAACTTCTAAACTATTTGTTTTACCAATCCAAATTTGATTGTTTCTACGTTTGAGTTCAAGGTAAATAATATTTTCTAGTAGGTGGCCTGCATCACTTGCCAATTCTTTTCCAAGTAGTGCATTTCGAAAACCTAAATCTACCATATAATATTTTTCTTGTGTTGTTAAATGTGTTTTTCCTTTGATATCGTAGCGATTTACTTTGTAAAACAGATACGATTCAACTAATGTATTAATATATTTTGAAACTGTTTTATTATCAATTTTCTTTTTGTTAGCTGTCAATACTTTTGAAATGTTTCCTGCAGATACACTTGAACCAACAGAATCTATTAGATAGTTTACTACCTCTTGATATGATTCTTCACCATATATAATATGTCGTTTAGAAATATCGTTTTCATAAATGTTTTTAAAAACCATCTGTAAATATTCGTTTGCAAAATGATTTCCATCTTCGGAAAGCCTTACTGCTTCAGGAAAACCGCCAATGCGAATATATTCAGCGAATGCACGGTCTGGATTTGATGTTTTTCCTGTAAACTCCAAATATTCTGCAAAAGAAAATGGTAATACATTTATTTCATAAGCTCTACCTGTTAATAAAGTCGCTAATTCGCTACTCAACAAGAAAGCATTTGAGCCAGTTACATACAAATCTATGTTCGGATGTACATATAAACCTTCTAAAAGCTTCTCAAATTCTGCAACGTTTTGTACTTCATCTATAAATACATAATTCGTTACATTCTTTTTGAGATGCTTAATTATATAATCGTAAACTTCTTTCCAATTCTTTTCAGCTAAAAATCGAAAATCTGGCGTATCTATATTTATTGCCAAAATAGAAGATTTAGGATTTTCTTTTCGTATTAATTCTTGAAATTGTGTCATTAAAGTTGATTTCCCACAACGCCTCACGCCTGTAGCAACCTTAATTAAATTCTTGTCTTTTAGTACGCTAAGAGTATCTAAGTATCTTTTACGATTTATTGCTCGCATTATACAAAGATACTTTAAATTTCCTAAAACTTATTAAAAAGTAAGGTTTTTAGGAATTTTGAACGGTGTTCACTTAAACTGTTTGCGTTCTTTTTGAGGTGACCGATAACTCCCTTATACCCACTATTAAACTTCTTAATACCTCCTAATTTGGGCATATTAGCACAGTTTTATTTCGTATGCACTAAAGTAATATAAATATCTATAGATTATCTAATCGGTAATCTCAATTTTTCGAGAGATCATCCCTACCCACCGTAGCTAGCTTTTCCATACACGAAACCGTTATACTGCAAAAGCCAAATTCAATATCTACTCTTCCAGTTATCAGATAAATTCCGCGTCCACGAAAAGGATATTGTTTGTGTATCATCGGAAAATGAGTTGTGTCTACAAAGGCTCCTTCTTCGTCTATAAAACAACCAAACGACATCGACTCGCCCTTGCTAGTACGCGTAGGTTTAATCGTAACAAGATAACCCAATATGCAAACTTGTTTTCCTACGTAGTCTGATAGTTCCTTCACTTTAATTTTAGGATGCGGAAATTTTTCAGGCAGCTGTTTTAATAATCGAAACGGAGAACAAACCGGAAATCCTATCAACTCTATTTCATCTAGCGCATCTTCTAAATCGTGATGATGCAACGCTGGCAATTGATAGTTCGGTAACTCCTGCTGAAATAATTCTTGTCGCACCA
>CANFIN010000103.1 GCA_947447155.1 Bacteroidota bacterium
AAATCTTCTAATGCTGGATAACCTGTTTTGTATTTTGAATAGATAACAAGGATCAGCCAATCACATTTTATTTCGCTGTTGTTAGATGCAGTAAAATGAAATGTTTTATCTAATGCAGTCATTTGCTCTACCGTCATATCATTTGGCAATGCGCGCAGAAAGCTTAACCATTGATGCGTATTCCAGTTTTTGATATCAATCTCTTCCGGCTTTTTGGTTCCTGCTATAAACGCCTTTGCATCATCTTCTGATAACTTCAATGCTGTTGACGTTACTACGGGACAGTTAGATGGAAGTCCTGGTCCGTACACCCAAGCGTTGATATTGATTTTATCAGCCAGCGCTTTATCATCTTTGATTAATTCCTTATTCAAATAATCCAAGAATGTTTCTGTAGTTATGCTTTGAAATGCATGTTCAGCAAAATACTTTTTCAGAAAATCATCCCAACGTTTTCTTCCAACGGCTTCTTCAATCGTGGTTAAAAAGAATCTGCCTTTTTCATAAGCAATATCGCTCATTCCATCGTCTGGATCACGCCCTTTCAAATCGAGATATAGGTGTGAGTCTTTATTTGTTGGACCTAAGTCTTTAATCGTGTTTTCCAATTCACCCTTACTCAACACCGTTAGCATATCTGCATAGTCTTTACCATACAGTTTTTCCATTATTCGCGTCTCAAAATAAACAGTAAATCCTTCGTTCAACCAGAAGTCGTCCCACGTAGCATTCGTTACTAAGTTCCCACTCCAGCTATGCGCAAGCTCATGTGCAACCAATGCAACGAGCGAGCGATCACCAGCTAAAATTGTTGGTGTAGCAAAAGTTAATCTCGGATTTTCCATTCCTCCAAAAGGAAAACTAGGTGGTAATACAAGCACATCATATCGTCCCCATGCATAAGGTCCGTATAGTTCTTCTGCTGCTGCAATCATTTTCGGCATATCTTCAAATTCATACGCTGCCTTTTCAATTGTTACCGGCTCAGCATAAACACCACTGCGATGATCGTATGAATGAAACTTTAAATTTCCTACTGCTAATGCCATCAAATAAGAAGGAACCGCCTGTGGCATTTTAAACGTATACGCGCCATCGTTATGAAGTGATGTGTCATTTTCAGCACTCATCACAGCCATTAAATTTGTAGGGCAATGGATTTTGGCAGAGTAAGTGAATCGTATTCCCGGACTATCCTGTAAAGGAATCCACGTACGCGCAAGCACTGCCTGACTTTGCGTAAATAAGAATGGGAAATCTCCACCAGCAGTTTGCTCAGGACTTAACCATTGTAACGCAGCTGCATTAGGAGAAGTACTGTATTTAACTTTAACCTTTTTTGTTGTTGGTTTGATAGCAATGGACAAATCGCTTCCGATATAGGGTTTTTGTTCGCCAAGCTGAAAAGTGGTTGCATCACCATCTGCCCACACCGAATCGATCGTTAAATCGCGTGAATCAAGGTGCAATTCCGTTGTTTTTCCGTTCGTTTCAATGGAAAGTTCTGCATATCCCATTAATTGTTTTTTATCGAAATCGACATTTAAATCGAGATGGAGATGTTTTACGACAGCCTCTTCTGGCTTCGCATAAGAATGAAAATCATGTGCATTCATTGGCTTTTCTTCTTTTTTTCCGTTGGAATGGCAGGAGGAAATTAGTACAATTCCGAGTGCTATTTTAGTAAGGGTTGATTTCAACATTGTATTGTTTACAGCTAAAGCGTAAAACTAATTAGAATCAATGAGTATTGACTTATGTTCGTAGAAGAATTATTTAACTTCATGAAAATTAATAAATCATTTTTTTCTTTGGTTGCTAAAAGATTTCTTTTAGCTGCTGGTGTGTTGTTTGTTTTCATGATTGTATTTGCATTTACAACAGGCCCTTTTTATCTTTATTACTGGCTTGGTAAATCAAATAGTGAATATCATTTTTCTCCGAAGCATATAATAATTCTTGGAGGCGCCGGCTATCCAAGCTCAACCGCGTTAATGCGTAGTTACTATGCAGCTGCCCTTTATAAAAAAAATGGTTCTTGTGATATATATGTCTGCCAGCCCTCGGCAGAGAATGTTTTATTGGCCAATAGCGATGCTTATAAAATTGCTAGTGATTTAATTACACGAGGAGTTGATAGCACAAGAATTTTTTACGAACTAAAAGGAAGCAACACCCGAGAAGAGGCGCTTTCTTTATTGACAATCAATCCACAATTAAAAAACGAGTGCTGTGTTTTAGTTACTAGTCCCGAGCACATGAAACGTGCTGTAGCCACTTTTCGCCATGCAAGTTTCAAAAAAATGGGAGGAGAGCCTGCCTTCGATTTATGTGGCCCCGCCGATTTGTTATACAACGATAAAGATCTTGGAGGACGTAAGTGCCTGCCAGGCCTCGGTGGAGAAACACAATTTCGTTATCAATTCTGGAATCACTTCGTATATCAGATAATATGTTATCGAGAATTGTTTGCATTTGGCTGGTACTGGTTAAGGGGTTGGATTTAGATTAGTAAATTGTATCATAGATATAATATACTAACTTTGCATTGTCTATGAAAAAATTGTTTTTAATTTTTAGCATTCTAGGATTTCTGATACAATCTTCTTGTGTCAACGATAAGTATATACCAGAAGTGGTAAATAATCGATGTGACACTACCTATTATTCAAGAACTATTAAGCCAATCATTATTAATAACTGCGCCATTAGCGGTTGTCATGATGGACATTCAACATTACATGACTTTAATAATTATGCAGAGGTTAAAGTTGAGGTTGAAGAAATAGAAGATGGCGAATCAGAGTTTTTACATCGTATTAAAATCCCCTTGAATCAAACTGGTCATATGCCAGTTGGTGATATATTATCACCTAGCGATATTCAACTTATAGAAAACTGGATTAACAACGGCTATCCTGGCTGTTAGTATAACAATGATTAACTTTAGATTTTATCTCTTGGCCTTGCTTTGTATCCTTCAAAGCGAATTTATTTTGGCTCAAGATGATATGTTGAAGATTCTCAATCAGCAAGACACTTTGTCGGGAAAAGAATTTGTTAATCCCGCTTTTAAAACCAGTAGAATTATCAATCTTCAAACAGCCGAGGTTATTAAAAAGAAATTGTTTGATGTTAAAATTGCTCACCGATTTAGCGCAATTGGCGCCTCAAGCAACGGAACTAGCTCTGTACATAATTTGTGGGGCTTTGATGAATCAAGCGATATCCGAATATCTTTTGATTATGGCTTAACCAATAATTGGAATATTGGTATTGCACGGTCAAAGTATTACGAAAATTATGAATTAAACACAAAGTGGAAATTTGCTAGTCAGCGAAGAAACAACTCGACTCCTTTAACAGCAACACTTTATTTTGTTTCAACATATTCTGGCAAAGATAACTTTACCTATACTTTCGATAATCCGTCAGAACAAACAGCTTTTAAGCGACACTTTTCATTTGCAAGTCTATTAATACTTTCGAGAAAGTTTTCGGACCGGTTATCATTGGAGGTTTCTCCAATTTATATACATCGTAACCTTGTTGATCTGCAAGACCAAAACGAATCTTTTGCAATAGGAACAGGTGGAAGATTTCGTATTACAAAACGTATGTCTGTTATTGCTGATTATGTTTTTAATCTTGGAACGTACCGAGAAATAAACAACAAAAATGGATATTATAACCCGTTAGGACTCGGGCTTGAGTTTGAAACGGGAGGCCATGTTTTTTCATTAATGTTTTCTAATGCATCTTCCGTTACTGAAACGCAGTTTATAACAAACACAAAAGACACCTGGGCTAGAGGTGGAACCCGGTTTTGCTTTACTATCTCCAGAATTTTTGATCTTGGAAAAAAGAAGAAGCATTAAAAGTTATATTTGATTTCTTATTGGTAGGTTTGTAAAATTTTTATTCCGAAATGCTGCAAACAGGTGTCACTAATACGTTAAGTCAGGACGATTCGCAAATCGACTCTGTTGCTGGCGATTCAATGGCTTCTGCGGCGACTCCCTTTCAGTTTAAAGATTCGCAAGACAGTTCGGTAAGTGCTATTGAACAAGCAGAAAACAAGTCGTTAAAAGGTCCAGGAGTTTTTAAAAACCACTTATTAAAACCCTCTAACCCAAATGCACGCCCAATCAATGATACTATTAGCGATTGGCTCACGATTTCATTAGTGGTGATGGTTGTGTTTTTTACCTGGTTTCGATTGTTTTATTATAAAATATTCCGACAGTTACTTACTTCTTTCTTCAATATGACAGCAAGTAATCAGATAGTCCGTGATGAAAGTTATTTACTACAAAGAGCCTCTCTGGTTATTAGTATTATCTCCTACTTATTGGGAGGCTTGTTTTTATACCAAATAAGCATTCTTTTTGATTGGCAAATTTACTGGCTTCAAAAGGGCCTTATTCGGTTTGTTTTGTTTTCGCTGATTATTGCTATTTCTTACTCTATAAAAATGATTTTGCTACGAGCCTTAAGCGTTGTTTTCAATCAGGAAAAGGCGGCTGGGACCTATATTTTTAACTTGTTTCTTATGATAATGATGGCAGGTCTTGTGCTCTTCCCTGCCAATATCTTTTTGGCATATTCGGCAGGCACAGTAAAGCATTTTGTTGCCACTGTTGCAATATTGCTTATGGGACTGATGTTTCTTTTTAGATTGTCTCGTGCAATAAGAATTTGGTTCTCTATCCCCCAATTCTCTTTTTTCTATTTGTTTTTGTACCTTTGCGCCTTCGAAGTTGCACCCCTCTTGGTTGTGTGGAAGTTAAGCACATTGTAAAAAGCCAACGAAAAACAAACATAGGGAAGACCCGATTGTGTACCATTAATTTATTTAATTAAGTTGAAAGTAAAATCTATATTAGTTACACAACCTAAGCCGGAGAGCGATAAATCGCCTTATTTCGACTTGGCAAAGAAGCACTCTTTGAAAATCGATTTTCGCGAGTTTATTCATGTAGAAGGAATCGAAGCGAAAGAGTTTCGTAAGGATAAAATAAATATCACAGAGCATACAGCTGTTATTCTTACTAGTCGTCATGCGGCAGACCATTTCTTTCGTATCTGCCAAGAGATGCGCATAACAAATATGGAAGAATTAAAGTACTTCTGTATTTCTGAATCAACCGCTCATTATTTACAAAAATATATTACCTACCGTAAGCGTAAAATTTTCTTCGGAAAACAAAATATCAACGACTTACTAGAAGTATTGAAGAAGCATAAGAAAGAAAAATTTTTAGTTCCTTGCTCTGATATCGCGAAGCAAGAAATAGCAGATACCTTAGCAGCCAACAATTTCGATTTTACAAAAGCCACCATCTATAAAACGGTTTGCAGCGACTTAAGTGATCTGGCAGATGTGAAGTATGATATGTTGGTATTCTTTAGTCCTGCAGGAATCACCTCTCTTTTCAAAAACTTCCCGGATTTTAAACAAAACACTACACTTATTGCTGCCTTCGGACAAACAACTTCGCAGGCGGTATTAGATGCTGGTCTTCGATTAGATATTCAGGCGCCAATTCCTGAGGCTCCCTCTATGACTATGAGTATCGAAAATTATATCAAAAAAAATAAATAATCTTGTTGATTAAACAAGCAAAGAATAAAAACATAGCCTTAACTAAATTGTTGAGGCTTTTGTATTTTTAACCTATCAATGGAATCAAATAATTCTTCTGTTTACGGTTTTGCCTTCCCTGCTTCTATGCGGCTGAAAAGTGCAAAATCGATTGATTTATTATTTGGAAAAGGTAAACGTCATTGGGTGTCGCCATTTGAAGCCATAGCCCTTGAAGTTCCTTTTGATGAAGAAGCCCCGTTGAAAGTGGCCTTTGCAGCCCCTAAAAGAAAACTTAAAAAAGCCATCGATCGAAATAGAATGAAGCGACTTATGCGCGAAAGCTTTAGGCTTAATAAATCAGATCTGCTGAACTCTTGCTTAGAACAAAAAAAGGGGTTGTTAATATTGTTCATTTCTCAGTGTAATTCCACTGTTGATTATCTAAAAACACAAGAGAAAATAAAGTTACTTTTACAGCGTTTAACAATTGAACATGCGCAAAGTGCCCGCTAAATTAATGATAATGCTTATCCAGTTCTACAAAGGAGCAATATCACCACATTTAGGTAAGGCCTGCCGTTATACTCCTTCTTGCTCACAATATGGAGTTGAAGCAATCACCAAACATGGTGCAATGAAAGGTGGCTGGCTAACGTTCAAAAGAATTTTATCCTGTAACCCATGGGGCGGACATGGTTATGATCCTGTACCAGAAAAATAAGTATATTTATCTATGAAGAAATTTATTCGAATTATAAAGCTTCCTGTTTTTGTTATCGCTACGGTAATTGTTTTTTTATCGTTCAAGGTTGCCAACGATAATTACTTCGAGCTAAATAAAAACCTAGATGTTTTTACAACCATATTTCGTGAACTCTCCGTTTTTTATGTTGATCCTATCAATGCAGAAGAGATGGTAACTGCAGGTATTGATGAAATGCTAGATGGCCTCGATCCTTATACAACATTTATTCCCGAAGAATCGGCTGATGATTATCGCTTTATGACTACTGGACAATATGGTGGTATAGGAGCACTAATCGGACAAAGAAATAATCAAGTAATTATTACTGATCCGTACGAAGGTTTTCCTGCTCAGAGGTTTGGTTTGATGGCAGGTGATATTATCCGTACGATAGATGGTAAAACAACTAAGGGTTTAGAATATGATGATGTAAGTAAGATGTTAAA
>CANFIN010000104.1 GCA_947447155.1 Bacteroidota bacterium
AACAATATAGCCGTTTGGGGAACTACTTACCGAAAACAATATTATCCGAATCCTTATCCGAATTCTTTCTACTCTGGAAATACAGCTGTTGAGCCTTATGGAATTGGTAATCCTGAAAATTATTATTCATGGCAATGGGGCGATGCACAATTCATTGTTCTTGATGTTTACCGCGACCAATGCGACACTTCAGCAAAGCCACAAGGATGGAACTGGAGTTTAGGTGCGCCGCAATTTACTTGGTTAGAAAACACACTTCAGTCTTCTACTGCTAAATATAAATTCGTTTTTGCGCATCACATCAGAGGACAAGGAAGAGGAGGAATTACCAATGCACCATTATACGAATGGGGTGGAAGAAATAATTTAAATGGACCTTCAACTTTCGCTGCTAATCGCCCTGGATGGTCAATGCCTATTCACGATTTATTTACTACCTATGGAGTAAACGCTTTCTTCCAAGGACATGATCACTTATTTGCGCATGAAGAATTAAATGGTGTGACTTATCAGGAAGTTCCAATGGCGGCAGATTCAACGTATGAGATTGGAATGCTCGCTAACGCTAATGCCTATACGCAAGATACGATTGGTGGAACTGGCTACCTTCGCGTGAATGTAAATGCAAATTGTATTCAAGTTGATTTTGTTAGAACTTATCTTCCTGCAGATACTTTATCTGGACTACATCATAACGGCGAGATTGGTTTTTCTTATACTATCGGAAATTGTTCTACGGGAATTTCTGAAAACAACACAACCGATAATATTGTGCTTTATCCAAACCCTGCTAAAAACTATTTCTATTTGAAAAACTTTGTGGCAGATAATAAAAACTTTATTCGTGTTTTTGATATGATGGGCCGTCAGGTGTTAACGTCATTTTCTAACGAGACCAATATTGCTGGACTATCAAATGGCTCTTACATGATAGAAATCAACAACAATAATCAGCAAGTATTCAAGAAATTATTAATCAACCGATAAGCATGAAGTTCATTAAATTATTTTCAATCTTGTTTGTAATTACGATTACAGCAAACGCACAAATAATAAAAAGAAGTGAGTTATTAGGTCAGGTAACAGACGCGTCTATAAGTATTCAATTAATGTTTTCTGATTCTGTAGAAGCCTACGTTGAATACGGAACTAACAGTGGTGCATTAACGAACAGCACTCCAGTTAAAAACTTTTATCCTGACTCATCGGGTGTGTTTAATATCGGAGGACTAATCGCTAATACGCAATACTACTACCGCGTTCAATGTCGCCATATGGGTGTGAGCTCTTACAATCCACGTCCTGAATATAACTTTCATACACAACGTCCAATTGGTAGCAGTTTTACGTTTGATATTCAAGCAGACCCGCACATGGATACTTCCAGCGATGCAGCACTATATTCCCGTTGTTTGCAAAATGAATTAGAAGATCAGCCAGATTTTATGATTGATTTAGGAGATGTTCTTATGACAGACAAACTGAAGAATGCTGCGGGAATTATTCCTTATGATACAATTCCTTATCGTTGTAATTTGATGCGTTCTTTCTATGAACAAACTTGTCATTCTGTTCCACTATTTATGGCTCTTGGAAATCACGAAGGAGAAGCTGGTTGGTTAAATAATGGAACGGCGAGTTGTATTCCTGTATGGAGTGCTAACCTTCGTAAAAAATATTTTTTGAATCCGCTTCCAAATAATTTTTATTCTGGAGATACAACCAATATTCCTTTTGTTGGTCAGCGCGATGGCTATTACTCGTGGGTATGGGGTGATGCATTGTTTATTGTTATCGATCCATATTGGTTTACAAACCCAAAACCAGATGCAACGCATGGTTGGTACTGGACACTCGGAGAAACACAATATAACTGGTTAAAAACAACTTTACAAAACAGCACTGCACAATATAAATTTGTTTTTGCTCATCAATTAGTTGGTGGCGATGCGCAAGGAAGAGGCGGAATTGAAATGGCCGACTTCTACGAGTGGGGAGGACAAAACAGTGATTCAACGCAAGGCTTTGCTGCTAATCGTCCGGGTTGGTATAAACCCATTAAAGATCTTCTTACAGAAAACAGAGTAACCATTTTCTTCCACGGACATGATCACTTTTACGGACAACAGAAAAAAGATTGTTTGATTTATCAGGAAACACCACAACCAAGTTTACCAAACTTTAATTATCCAAACTCAGCAGCTTCTTATGGATATTTACAAGGTGTTATTCTTGCTAACTCCGGACATCTTCGCGTAAACGTTTCACCCAATGGTGTGCAAGTAGATTACGTACGTGCGTTTCGTGCTCAAGACACCAGCTCTACGCGACATAACAAAGATATTTCTGCAACCTACTTCATTGGTCCTGTTAATTGTTATGATTCATTAAGCACTGGCTCACCTATTATCTGGAACAATGAATATGCAGATGAGATTGTTTATCCAAATCCTTTCTCTACACAAACAGCTATCGATTTTAAAATTTCTGACCAGGAACATTTATCCTTGTCTATATTTTCTATGGATGGTCGCTTAGTAAGAAGGTTAATTGATGATAGCAAATTGTCTGCTGGTGATTATAAAATTGTTTGGGATGGTTGTGATGGTAAAGGGCAAAAACTTCCTTCAGGAACTTATGTATATCGTTTCAATAGTGAAGAAATTCACAAGGGCGGAAAAATTGTATTGAAATACTAATTCATAAGATGAAGAAAGTACTGCTTATTACTGCTATTGTTTTACAAAACATTTTTTCCTTCGGACAAGGAGTATATATTGGCTCAGGTTCAGTAACGCAAGGGTTTGGCACCACTACTAACGCAAATATTTTTGCTGGTTGTACAGGGTCACGAGTAAGTGCGGTTGGAACGATTACATCAACTGATAATAAAACGTGGGTTGTTCCTGCTGAAACAAATTTTTTAACAGGTCCTCATTTATCCGACCTGTATAATCAATGCAGTGGATTTATTCCAACAGGAATAAGTGGTGTTAATTTAAATGCGATTACTCCAACAACCATTAATGCAGGGGGAGATACCATTACTGCTTATATACTTGGAGATAATTATTTCGAATTATACATCAATGGGGTTTTAGTAGGTGTTGATCCTGTGTCTTACACACCTTTCAATGCCTGTGTAACTAAGTTCATTGTTTCGAAACCTTATACTATTGCAATGAAGTTTGTCGACTGGGAAGAGAATTTAGGTTTAGGTTCTGAAAACAACAATGGAAATTTATATCACTCAGGTGATGGTGGATTAATAGCAGTTTTCAGCGATGGCACTGTTACAGATTCAACATGGCGTGCACAAACGTTTTATATTGCACCCATCGATAATTTAAATAACATTGTTGAATTACCAGATAGCACACGCTCATCGGCTAACGCAACTGTTTCTCCAACCTGTAATGCTAATTGCTTTGGAATACATTATGAAATTCCCAATAATTGGAACACAGTAGGATTTAACGATAACGCATGGCCGTTAGCACACGTATACACTCCCGCTACAGTAGGTGTAAACTTTCCAGCATACAACAACTTTACCTCTATATGGAATACAGGAAAATTTATCTGGTCATCTAATCTTGTACTTGATAATATCGTGTTGATTCGAAAAGTGGTTTCTTCTGCTACACCTATCAACACTTCTGTTTCTAATCCGACATTTGATGTACGATTTAATAATAATATGATTGATATTACTTCATCAGAATTATTAAAAAACGTTTCAATAGAAATTGTAAATTCGTTAGGTCAACAAGTTTATCAAAAAAATGTCGACCAATTAAATCCGTCTGTTCCTTACCATATATCATTTAACACTTCATTATCTGATGGTGTTTATATCATCAGAATTTATAACGATCGTTTTCAATACACGAAAAAATTAAAAACTAATCAGCCATGAAAAAACTTGTATTACTAACTATTATTTTTCTAACAACACTTTCCTTTGTTGTTAATGCACACTCATTAAAAAGTACAGATTTGCCTGCTAAAAACTGGCAAATGAAAAACGGAGCAGTGGTGCAAGGTTGGTTCATGATGATGAAGAACAACCAGGTGTATTTAGAATTAAAAAATGGAGCGGTTAATCATTATAATTTAAGTGTTTTTTCAAACAATGATCAACAATTTGTTTTGAATAAATACAATACAATCAAAAAAGAAAATGAACTCCTTTATAGTCAAACTAACCAGCGTTTGGTTTCAGTATCTTACACTAAATTATTTTTTGCTGCATTAATTTTTATGATGGCGCTTTACTCCATCTACCGATTATACAATCAGCAACAAACATCTTTTGCATTCCTTGTAACATTCATTACTGTTTCAGGTTTTTTATGGGGCTTCACGAATAAAACGCTTTTCCAAACAACTTCAATCACCAACCCGCTAACTGTTGATTCGGCTTTTACTCCCTTTAAACCCAATGTCGTTACTACATGGGATACTACTAATTTTTATGTGCAGTCGCATGGTATACCAACAACTCATAACATGATGATTGGTATCACAGCATGGCAACAACAGGTTCCATTACCTCAGTGTTACACAGGAAACAATTTCTGGACAGTCCCTTTAAATCCAGTGATGGCCGCGAATCCGATTCCTGTTAGTCCTGCACATTTTTCACGTGGTGCCCTTGCTATTGCAGTAAACGGAATTCCGATTTTTAATCCGTATACTAATACGGGTGTTGATGCATTCCTTGATGGACAATTAGATAACTGGGGCGGACATTGCGGAAGAGCAGACGATTATCATTATCATACTGCACCACTTCATCTGTATGGATTTACTGCATCAACGCTTCCTATTGCTTATGCCTTTGATGGTTTTGCTGTTTATGGTAGTGTAGAGCCAGATGGTACTCCAATGCAAGCCTTAGATGCTAATCATGGTCACTATGGGCCAACTAATGTGTATCACTATCACGGATCTGCTGCTGCTCCTTACATGATTGCGAATATGGCAGGAGTGGTTACCGAGGATACTACTCATCAAATAATTCCTCAGGCTCGTGCATTCCCTGTTCGTCCTTCTTTAACTCCGTTGAACGGAGCGGTTATTACAAACCTTACACCTAATACTCCTAACGGGTATGTATTAACGTACACATTAGGCGGACAAAATTATCAGGTGGCTTATTCTTGGACAAGTAATGGACAGTATACATATAACTTCATTAATCCGACCGGAACTACTACTTCTAACTATAACGGATTTACGCCTTGTGCACCATTTGTAGGATTAAGCGAGACAACTAATAATACATCATTAGATATTTATCCAAATCCATCCTTAGATATCTTAAATATCCAATACGGACCAACAATAACCAATAACGATATTGTTAACGTATCGGTTCTTTCTTCATCAGGACAATTAGTAATGTCGCATAAAGGTTTTACTAATACCATTGATACAAAAGGATTACACAAAGGATTTTATTTCCTTCTGATAAAAACGAACAATTCGAGTTTGTCTAAAAAATTCGTAGTTGAATAATCGTGTTTGTTGATTACCTGATTGCCGGATTTAAACATGTATTGCCGCTCGGCCTTGACCATGTTTTGTTTATCGTAGCACTTTGCCTTTCGGTTGAGCGTATAAAGTCTGCAATACTATTCGCAACGTTGTTTACGCTTGCGCATTCATTAACGCTTGCTTTAGGTTTGTTAGGTTATTGCACTATCAATTCGTCAATCATTGAAACATTGATTGCTATCTCTATCTTTTTTCTTGCGATTCAGAATATTCTTGATAAAACAAATGGGCGCTTTAAACCTTTTATAGTTTTTGGATTTGGATTAATACACGGACTTGGTTTTGCGAGTGCGTTAAAAGAATATGGTTTAAGCAAGAATGATTTTATTATTTCGCTCGCAGGATTTAACATCGGCGTTGAATTGGCGCAGGCAAGTATTATTCTTGCTTTGTTTGGATTAATAACGATTGGAAAAAGCTGGTCGTTGCTAGCCACAAGTAAAAAAATAGTTTCTTTTGCGATTGCAATGATTGCTTTAATATGGACCTTTGAAAGGATGTTTACAATATGAAAAATAAATTATTACTCGTTTTATTCGTTGGATGTTTTAATTCAACACTTACCAATGCACAGGCTGTATTAAAAACTATGAATAAGTTGCCAGATACTGGCCAGCATAATAGCTATACCGTTTCACCAGGTGAGGATGCTGATTACAACATTAATTCGCCTTCCTATATTCTTCAAAACAATAATTCAACCGTGTATGATTCGGTAACTACATTAATGTGGCAGCGTGGAGACGGAGGAGAAATGACTTATGCGAACGCACAAACTTATTGCGATACATTAACCTTAGGTGGATTCATCGACTGGCGCTTGCCGAGTTGTCATGAGTTGTTCAGTATCTTTAATCATGATCGTGTAAATCCCGCGATTGATACTAACTACTTCGGCTATACGTTAGCAGAATATTGGTGGAGTTCTGAAATTCAATACAACGACCCTAATAAAGTTTGGGTGACAAATTCCGGCGGAGGTGTAGGTAACCATCCGAAAACAGAAACACTTAGTGCAGGAGGTAATAAACGTTTTCATGTGCGTGCTGTACGAGATGTGAATATCCCCATACTTATTAATCCACATTTTGTAAATAATAACGATGGAACAACAACCGATTTACTAACGGGATTAATGTGGCAGCAATATCCAACCACAGATTCTATTACCTGGGAAAATGCGTTGTTATTTGCTGAT